>CAXMPL010000001.1:0-3878 GCA_964195125.1 uncultured Kiloniellales bacterium
CGTGGCCGACGTAGATGATGTCGTAGCCCTCGCTGCTCATTCTGCGCATCTCGTGATGTACCTTGGTGACCAGAGGACATACCGCGTCGATGAGAACCCCGGCCCTGCCGTCGGCCGCGTTGACCACGTCCGGCGCCGAGCCGTGGGCAGACAGCATGATCGGGCGGCCGGGCGGCACCTCGGCAACGTCGTCGACAAAAACGACTCCGGCCCGCTCGAAACCTGCCACCACC
Organism: uncultured Kiloniellales bacterium; assembly: GCA_964195125.1. Classification (GTDB taxonomy): domain Bacteria; phylum Actinomycetota; class Acidimicrobiia; order Spongiisociales; family UBA5794; genus JACZST01. The sequence continues at coordinate 234 of CAXMPL010000001.1, forward strand.
GCAGCGTTGTGAACGATCTCGTGGTAGCAGTACACCGGCGGTTCGAAGACCTGCACCATCCAGGTCAGGGCCTTGATCGCCATCTCAACACCGGCACAGAACCCTCGGGGCTCAGCTAATACAACGGTTTTCGTCATCACCAGGGAGAATAGGCGCAGTCGGAAGCTCAGCGTCGATAGGTACCATCGGTGCCACCGATGTCCCATCCCACCGTGCTCGAGGTTGTCCCTGGAAGTCCCGCCGCCAACGCCGGGCTCGACATCGGTGATGAGGTGGTCGCCGTCAACGGCGTCGTCCCCACCGACGTCATCGAGTACCAGCAGCTCATCGATGATCCCGACCCCGAGCTGACGGTCGCCAGAGCGGGTACGCACACCAAAGTGCGGCTGGACAAGGCCGCGGGCGAGCCTGTAGGGCTTCGGCTGAACGCATCGATCTTCGATCGGGTCCAGACCTGCGACAACCACTGCGAGTTCTGCTTCATCTACCAGCTGCCGCCCGGCATGCGGAAAACGTTGTACCTGAAGGATGACGACTACCGACTGTCGTTCCTATACGGGAATTTCACCACGCTGACCCGTTTCACCGAGCTCGATCTGGCCAGGGTGGTCGAGGAGCGCCTCGGCCCCCTGTACGTGTCGATCCATGCCACCGATCCGGAGGTCCGCTCCCGGATGTTGCGCAACACGCGCGGCGGAACGTCGCTGCGCTGGTTACGTGCGCTGCTCGACCGTGGAGTGACGGTGCACGGGCAAGTGGTTCTGTGCCCCGGGATCAACAACGGGGCGGTGTTCGAGCGCACCGCCGCTGAGATTTTGGCGAGGTACCCGAAGCTGGCCACGGTCGGCATCGTGCCGCTCGGGTTGTCGCGGTACAACACCGAGGAGCACCTCTACCCCCACAGTGCGGAGGAAGCGGCCGCCGACCTCGATGCGGTGCACTTCTGGCAGGACCGGGCACTCGAGGTGGTTGGCCATCGCATGTTCTTCGCTTCCGACGAGCTGTACCTGAGGGCCGGCATGGAGATCCCCCCGAGCGAGGCTTACGAGGGCTTCGCCCAGCACGAGAACGGGATCGGGATGGTGCGGGCCTTCTACGACGAGCTGGCAGCGATCGAAGCCGGAGACGACGAGACACCGCCGGTGGTGAGCGGTGAGTGGCGGACGATCCCCTCGGCGCCTGCCGAATTCTATCGGGCCCGCAGGCATAGCGGCAGCGACCCAGCCGGCGAGCTCGGACCAGTTGCCATCCTCACCGGTCCCTATGGCGAGATGGCGCTGCGGCCGGTCCTCGGCAGCCTGGCGGCGCTCTCCCGTCGGCCACTGCGCCTGATGAGAGTTCCCAACGAGTTCTTCGGGGGCAACACCGGGGTGGCGGGGTTGTTGACCGGATCGGACGTGATACGGGCGATCCGGTCCGATGTCGAGCCCACCGGCCGTTACCTGTTGCCAGACGTAGCTCTTTCCGGTGATACGTTTCTCGACGATGTGCCGCTGGACGAGGTGCGCAACATTGCCCTGGCGCCGCTCATTGTCGCCACCACCACCGCTGGAGGACTACTCGAGGCGGCGGTGCGGTGAGCGCCCGGCCCATCGTCGTGATCCTGGGCAGGCCCAACGTTGGCAAATCGACGCTGGTCAACCGGATCTTGCGGCGCAAGTCGGCGGTGGTCGACGAGCAAGCTGGGGTGACCAGGGATCGGCGAGAGTTCGACGCCGAATGGGCGGGCCGCCAGTTCATCGTCGTCGACACAGGCGGATGGGAGCAGCGACCGGGGGAGCAGTTGGCCGCGGACATCAAGGAGCAGGCCGAAATCGCGGTCAAGGGGGCGGACGTAGTGGTGTTCGTAACCGATGCCACCACCGAGGTGACCGACGACGACGTTGGCGTGGCCCGGGTGCTGCAACGCAGCGATGTCCCCTACGTGTTCGCCGCCAACAAGGTCGACGGACCGGCGGCTGAGTTGCAGCTCAATCATCTATGGGGCCTCGGGCTCGGTGAACCGCTAGCGATCAGCGCCTTGCACGGCCGCAACACCGGGGATCTGCTCGACCGCCTTGTCGATATTTTGCCCGAGGGCGACGAGATCGGCGACGGGGACGTTATCGCCAGCCTGGCCATCATCGGACGTCCCAACGTTGGCAAGTCGACCCTGCTCAACAAACTGGCGGGGAGCGAGCGGGTGCTGGTTTCCGAGGTGCCTGGCACTACAAGGGATCCGATCAACCTCGTTGTTGATCTGGAGGGGGAGCCGTTTGAGATCATCGATACCGCAGGGATCAAACGCCGCACCAAGATCACCGATGACGTCGAGCGCTACGCGGTGCTGCGCGCCCGCGACGTGCTCAGGGACGCAGACGTTGCGTTGCTGATCATCGACGGAACCTTGGGGGCGACCCACCAGGAGCAGCGGCTCGCTGAGGAGATCGTCGACGCCGGAGTCGGTCTCATCCTGCTGCTCAACAAATGGGACATTCGCAGTGAAGACGAACGCCTCCTCACCGAGGACAGCGTTGCCGACCGGTTGGCGTTTGTGGATTGGGCCCCGACCCTGCGGCTGTCGGCCAAAACGGGGTCGCGCCTCCACCGCTTGCCAAAGGCGATCGCCACCGTGCTCGACAACAGAAGGCGGCGCATCCCGACCCCGGAGTTGAACCGGCTCATCCGAAGCTTGCAGGAGAGCCACCCCCCTCCGGTCCGGAGGGGGAAGCGGCCGCACATCATCTATTCGGTGCAGGCCGAGACCGAGCCACCCACGATCATCCTGTTTGTGCGCGGCGGCGACCTGTCCGCCGACTACCTTCGGTTTATCGAAAACCGCCTGCGAGAACTCCACGACTTCACCGGCACCCCGGTGCGGGTCGTGGCTCGCCGGCGTCAGAGGAGGCACGAATGACCGGATCGCTGAGCGACCGTTTCCACGAGGCGACCGACCGTGCCGCCACCGGGGGCCCGGAGCGGCACCACGAGAAGCTAAAAACGCAGGGGAAAATGTTCGTGCGCGACCGGGTTGATCTGCTGTGTGACCCTGGCTCGTTCATCGAAGACGGTCTGCTCGCCAACGCCCTCGAGAAAGGTTTCGGTGCCGACGCGGTGGTGACCGGCCGGGGAACGGTCGATGAGCGTCCGGTGATCGTCATCGCCAACGACCCAACCGTGAAGGCAGGGAGCTGGGGCCGCCTCACCGTGGAAAAGATGATCCGGGCGCTTGAAGCCGCCTACGACGAGATGTTGCCGGTATTCTACCTGGTCGATTCCGGCGGAGCCCGGATCACCGATCAGGTGGATCTCTTCCCCGGCCGACGGGGCGCAGGCAAGATCTTCTACAACCAGGTGCGGCTGTCGGGGAGGGTTCCGCAGATCTGCTGTTTGTTCGGGCCGTCTGCCGCCGGTGGCGCTTACATCCCGTCGTTTTGCGACGTGGTGGTGATGGTGGAGGGCAGGGCCTCGATGTATCTCGGGTCGCCACGGATGGCGCAGATGGTGATCGGGGAGGAAACGACACTCGAAGAGATGGGCGGGGCCCGGATGCATTGTGAGGTCTCCGGTTGCGGCGACGCCCTGGTGCAAAGCGACGAGGAGGCAATCGCCTGGACCCAGCAATACTTCTCCTACGTCGCCGACCATTACCAGGTGCTGCCACCT
>CAXMPL010000002.1:0-5139 GCA_964195125.1 uncultured Kiloniellales bacterium
GCCATCGGTGTGCTATCGGGAGTGACCATCCTGGTTACCGCCCTCACCGCCGTCGTCTGGGGCTACGCAGGAGACGCTCGATCGCGAAAGCCTCTTCTGTTCTGGGGAACGATTATTTGGTCGGGGGGAACCCTGCTGTCGGCTACGGCGGACAACATCTGGCAACTCGCTGGGTGGCAAATGGTCGTCGCCGTCGGGCTCGGGTCGATCGCCTCTATCGCCTTCTCGGTCATCTCCGATTTCATTGGACCGGCAAGACGGGGCTTTGCGATGAGCTTCTGGGGCATCTCACAGGGTGTAGGGGGAGTGGTCGGCGCACTGCTTGCCTCCCAGTTGGGTGCGGAGAACTTCCGGATCCCGCTGGTCGTAATTTCAGCCGCCGGGTTCCTGTTCGCCCTCCTGTACCTTCCGACCTTCGTAGCCCCGCGCGGCTACAAGGAGCCGGCGCTGGCCACGCTCTACGAGGCCGGCGGCGACTACGAGTACCACATCGATCGCTCGCAGCTCCCCTCCCTACTCCAACGCCGGACCAACCTATGGTTGACCCTGCAGGGCCTCACCGCTCAGATCGCTTACGGCTCGCTGATCTGGGTCCCGCTCCTCTACCAGCAGAAGGTCATCGCAGAAGGCTACGGCTCGGCTACCGGCACGCGCGTCGGCGGACTTTTTGCGACGCTGTTCACCGTTGGGGCATTGTTCTCGATCTTGTTCGGGCATCTCGGCGACCGGCTCCAACGGCGAACCCTGCGCGGGCGCGCCCTCCTGTCCGCCTTCGGCATCCTTGCCGCAATCCCGTTCTTCCTTGCGTTCTTCTGGATCCCGTTGCGCGGCCTCGAGGTGACGGAAGGAGCGAGCACAGTGGTCCTCATCGGCGAGGTGTTACGCAGCCTGGTGACCAACCCCTGGGTAGGCGCCGCCTTCGCCGCCGCGATCCTCGCTCTCGCCTTGACCTCGGCAGACTCTCCCAACTGGTTTGCGCTGATCACCGACGTCAACCTGCCGGAGCACCGCGGCACCGTCTACGGGATGGGGAACCTGATCAACGGCGTTGGCCGCTCGCTGGGTGCTGCCGCCACCGCAGCCACCGCAACGGCGATCGAGCGAGCGGTGCCTCCACCGTTCAACTGGGCGCTCGGTCTTTCCTTCTTCCAGGTGTTCTTCCTCCCCACCGGGTTCTGCTACTGGAAGGCCTCGCAAACCTGCCCCGGCGACATCGTCGAGGTTGAAGGCATACTCGAGGAGCGTGCCAGGGAAGCGATGGTGTGAGGCGCGAGACGCAAGTCGTAAGTCGCAAGTCACGAGTCGCAAGTCCCAGCTGCTGCCTGCCAGGTGGCCGTAAGCGGGAAGCCGGTGAGCGGATGCCGAGGAAAAGCTGGTGTCGCGAAAACGATCCCGCCGTCGCGAAAAACACCGAGCGTATCTGCTTGCCCACAGCGAGCGCGTGGTCTACAAATAGCTCATCTTCCCCGACCGGCGGAAACATCGGCCGGGGAAGTCGCGTCAGAGGAGCGCATGAGGTAGTTGACTGAACACACGCGTGTAATTACACTCGTGTAGCACGGTAGATCTAGGGGTTCTTTTGCTTCCCTACCCCAACATCTAGTGGTAGTGGGTAATTATGTGGATAACGCTGGGGAGAGCCCGGCCGAGGGAGGACCGATGGACAAGGGGCTGCAGATCGAACGCCGGTTTACGAATGCCGAGGAGGACCCTTACGAGACCGTCGACTGGCTGAGAAGGGATTCCCGGATTTCTAACCCGGACGGATCGGTGGTCTTCGAGATGGAGGATGCCGAGATTCCTGCTGCTTGGTCGCAGGTCGCCGGCGACATCATGGTCTCCAAGTACTTCCGCAAGGCGGGCGTTCCCCTCCTCGACGAGGATGATGAACCCATCATCGACGATGAAGGAAACCCGGTGGTCGGTTCGGAGACCTCAGCGCGTCAGGTCATCAATCGGCTGGCGAGCACGTGGCGCTGGTGGGGAGAACAGCAGGGGTACTTCGCCGGGGCCGACGATGCCAAGGCATTCGAGGACGAGCTCGCCTACATGCTGCTGCACCAGATGGCGGCGCCGAACTCGCCGCAATGGTTCAACACCGGGCTCCACCATCAATACGGCATCACGGGTACAGCGCAAGGTTTCTGGTATGTGGATCCGGAGACAGGCGAGAACGTCGAGTCCCCCGATTCGTACAGTCGCCCGTCGCCGCATGCTTGCTTCATCATGTCGGTCGATGACGACCTGGTGAACCCAGGGGGGATCATGGACCTGTGGGTCCGCGAGGCACGGCTGTTCAAGATGGGTGCGGGGGCCGGCGCCAACTTTTCCAACATCAGGGCAGAAGGAGAGCCGCTTTCTGGTGGAGGAAAGTCATCGGGGCTGATGAGCTTCCTCAAGGTCGGCGATCGAGCGGCGGGGGCGATCAAGTCTGGAGGAACGACGCGGCGGGCCGCCAAGATGGTCATCGTCGACATCGACCACCCCGATGTGGAGGCGTTCATTGCCTGGAAGGCACGCGAGGAGGACAAGGTCAGGACACTCGTTGCCGCCGGCTATCCGTCAGATTTCAACGGTGAAGCCTATGCCACCGTGGCTGGCCAGAACTCCAACAACTCGGTTCGGGTGACCAACGAGTTCGTCAATGCAGTGATCAACGACGCCGACTGGGACCTCGTCGCCAGGACGGGAGGCACCACAAAGACGGTGAGGGCACGCGATCTGTGGCATCAGATTGCAGATGCGGCGTGGGCGAGCGCCGACCCCGGGGTGCAGTTCCACACCACGGTCAACGAATGGCATACCTCGCCGGCGGGGGGAGAAATCCGGGCATCAAACCCTTGCAGCGAGTACATGTTCCTCGACAACACCGCCTGCAACCTGGCGTCGTTGAACCTCGGGCAGTTCTACGACGATCCGACCGGGGTGTTCGACATCGACGGCTACCGGCATGCCATCCGACTGTGGACGATCGCGCTCGAGATCTCGGTCACGATGGCCCAGTTCCCCTCGAAGCACATCGCCCAGGGCTCGTACGACTACCGGACGCTCGGCCTCGGCTACGCCAACCTCGGTTCGTTGTTGATGCGGATCGGCATCGCCTATGACTCCGATGAGGGCAGGGCGATTGCCGGTGCGCTGACCGCCATCCTCACCGGCGACGCCTACGCGACCTCGGCCGAGATGGCAGGTGTCCTCGGGCCCTTCCCCAAGTTCGCCGATAATCGCGATGCGATGCTTTCGGTGATGCGAAACCATCGCAGGGCAGCCCGCAACGCGCCCCAGACCGACTACGACGGTGTGTCCCATCATGTGAGCGGCATCGACCCTGAGGCCTGCCCCGAAGAGTTGGTGGCAACCGCACGCGAGTCGTGGGACCGCGCTGTCCAGCTCGGCGAGGAGCACGGGTACCGCAACGCCCAGGCCAGCACGTTGGCTCCGACCGGAACCATCGGCCTTCTGATGGATTGCGACACCACTGGGGTCGAGCCCGACTTCGCCCTAGTCAAGTTCAAGAAGCTCGCCGGGGGCGGTTACTTCAAGATCGCCAACCGCTCCATCGCGCCGGCGTTGCAGCGGCTCGGGTATACGACCGACCAGATCACGGAAATCATCGAGTATGTGGTCGGCACCTTGGATCTCCAGAGATCACCGCACATCAACGCGGCGACCCTGATGGCGAAAGGCTTCACCGCAGAGGACATCGGCAAGATCGAGGAGACACTGCCCTCGGTCTTCGAGCTCGGGTTTGCCTTCAATCAGTGGACCCTCGGCGAAGAGACGATGCAGCGCCTCGGCTTTACCTCCGAGCAATACAACGGGCTCGGGTTCTCGATGCTCCATGAGCTCGGTTTCTCCAGCGATGACATTCGTGAGGCCAACGATGTGGTCTGTGGTCGGCAGGCGATCGAAGGCGCGCCGGGAATCAAGAAAGAGCACCTCTCCGTATTCGACACGGCCAACCGGAACGGCAAGCACGGGACGCGATTCATTCACTACCGCGGCCACATCAAGATGATGGCGGCAGCGCAGCCGTTCATTTCGGGGGCGATCTCGAAGACGATCAACATGCCTAACGAGGCGACGGTCGAGGACATCGCAGCGTCGTACCGGATGTCGTGGGAGCTCGGGCTGAAGTCGATGGCCCTGTATCGGGATGGTTCGAAGACTTCACAGCCGCTATCTGCCACTACTGATGACAGTGCCACCGGAGACTTGTCCGTAGAGCTGGCAGAGGCGGTAGATCTCGAGGTTCAGATCCACGCCGGGATGTTCGGGGCCGGGACATCGCCGAGCGAGGCGTATCACGACCTGTTGCGCCCGCGGTTCTTGCTGGCACCGAAGCGAAGCGGCTTCACCCAAGAGGCTCGCGTCGGCGGGCACAAGGTGTTCCTCCGCACCGGGGAGTACGAGGACGGGACGCTCGGCGAGGTGTTCATCGATCTGGCCAAGGAGGGGGCGACGCTGCGCGGCATCCTGTCCTGCTTTGCAATTGCGGTCTCCAAGGGTCTGCAGTACGGCGTCCCGCTGGAGGAGTTCGTGGACACGTTCACCTTCCAGACTTTCGAGCCAAGGGGGGTGGTCGAGGGTCATCCGAACATCAAGATGTCGAACTCGATCATCGACTACGTGTTCCGATCGCTCGGAGTCGAGTATCTGGAACGGGACGATCTGGCGCAGGTGCCGCCGAACCGGTCTGGGGATCTGCCGGAACCGCCGGAGGGCCTCGCCGTCGAAGCAGGTATGCAGCTGGACCTCACCGATGCTGCCATGGAGTCGGATATCGATGCCCAGGTGGCGGCTGCCAAGTTCGTCGATGCCGAGGTTGTCGCGGTGCCATCTACCCCGGTGGGGTCGGCACCACCCAATGGGACGGAACCACTCAGTGGGGCCGCGGCGGTGACGGCGGCGCTCAACGGCGGCGCAACCCAGGCCGCAGTGGCCACCGTGGCCGCGGAGCACTCACTGAGTGAAATGATGGGAGATGCCCCGGCATGTCAAGGATGCGGCCACATGACCGTGCGCAACGGCTCCTGCTACGTGTGCCTGACCTGCGGAGACACAACCGGATGTAGTTAGTGGTGGGAAGGCCCGGTTGTGGAGAGGGGAGCCATCGGGGGAGGGCTCCCCTCTCTCCGT
>CAXMPL010000003.1:0-3426 GCA_964195125.1 uncultured Kiloniellales bacterium
GCGTTGAGCAGGAAGAAGACCAAGGCGAGCCCGACGGCGCCGTAGATGGCGACCGCCACCCGGCCGGTGGCCGCACTGAGCGCAAGCGCCAGGGCCCCAAACGCCAGCCCGAGCAGGGTCACCAGCAGCGAGGTGGCGGCGATGTTGCCGATGCTCATGCCGAGCCCACCCACCAGCGATCCGCCGGCGACCCCGGCGAAGGTGGCGATTCCAACCACGAGGGCGGCGAGGACCATGGCGAACGTCTTCTGGAGGACGACCGTCGAGCGCTGGATGGGGTTGGCGAGGAGCAAACCCATGGTGCGGTTCGCCTCTTCTCCGGCAAGCGCACGGCCGCCGATGATCACGGTGGTGACCATGACCGCGATCGGGGCCATCAGGCCGAAGGTCTCGATCTGGTACCAGCCCTCTGGGGTGCTCATGTCTCCGCCGCCAAACGCGGCCAGGAGTGCCTCTGGCAGGGAATCCGACAGGTTGAGGAGCGCCTCGTCGAGGAGGTTGTACATCGGGCCGATCATCACGCCCATCACCAGGAACATGAGCGCCGCGGTGATGAACAGTAGTCCCTGGTACTCGGAGATGGTCTTGGTCCAGATGCGGGATACCCGGGCCGAGCCGGCGAGCCGCTCGGCGATCTGTCGGGTCATCGGGTTGGCCCGGAGCCGGTCGGTCATGGTGACCCCGACGGTCTGGCCCTTCAGGTCGCGACGGTTGACTCCGATCACGGCGGCAACGGCGAAGACGACGATCCCTGTGATCAGCACCGCGAGATGACCCCAGTTGACCCCGTTGAGGTGGGGATCGCTTCCGCTGAAGTAGTACCACGGGAACGCCTTGGCCAGGAAGTCCAGGCTGTCGATGAGGGGGAGCAGCCCGACGGCCACGAAGGAGAGCACCATGATCCCGGCGGCCACCCCCGATGCCAAGCCGCGGCTGCCGGTCCAGGCTCCGATCGCCATGGCCAGGGCGCCGTAGAAGAGGGCGTTGACTGCCATGGCGAGGATGAGCGCCTCGACGTGGATCCCGGAGACGCTCACGTCGAGGAACTCCGGTGTGGCCCGCCCGACCGCCCACAAGACCAGGGCTCCGAGACCGGTGACCAGCACCAAGGCGCCCGCCTTGGAGACGAGCACGTACGTGCGGCTCTTCGGGTTGCCGAGCAATAGCCCAAGGGTGCCCTTGCGCTCCTCCCCGGCGATCGAGGCCCCTCCCAGGACGAGTACCACCGCGGCGAGAGTCAGCGACCCGTATCCCGTGTAGATCGCCCCATAAGCGAGGCTGGCAATGTCCGCGTCCGCAGGGATGCCAAACAGGGAAAGGAAGGCGTCCGGCAGGCTCGTGTAGATCGAGATGTCGATGTCGCGATAGACGGCCATTCCCATGAGAAACAGGGCGCCGAGGGTGACCACGGCGATCGCCATCCCCTTCCACCAGTCCTGCGTGGTCTTGGTGAAGACGTTGGCGAGCATCAGCCGGCCACCTCCTCATCGCGGTAGTAGGTGAGGAAGATCTCCTCGAGGTCGGCCTCCTGGGTGGTGATGTCGATCAGGCTGTAGCGGTCGGTGGCGACCTTGAGCAGAGTCTCCATCTGGCCGTCGAAGGACAAGACGACGTGGTGGTTCTGGCTCTCCACGTCGCGAACCCCTGGGAGGCCGACGAAGACCGACTCGTCGACGTCGGCATCAAAGTAGAGATCGACTCGCCGGATGGCCTTGGACCGCAAGCTGGCGACTGCCTCGAGTGCGATCAGGTGGCCGTGGCGGATGATCCCGACTCGGTCAGCGACACGCTGTACCTCGGAGAGGGTGTGGCTGGAAAGAAACACGGTGCGTCCCTCAGCCACAACTTCGCTCATCATGGTTTGAAACTCGCGCTGCATGAGAGGGTCGAGGCCGGAGCTGGGCTCATCCATGACCAGCAACTCGGGCCGGTTCATGAACGCCTGGATCAGGCCGACTTTTTGCCGGTTGCCTGACGACAGATCACCGACCTTCTTCGACAAGTCGGCATCGAGCCGGACCGCTAATTCGTCGACGTAGCCCCAATCGACCCCGCCGCGCAGGTTGGCGAAGTAGGTGAGCGTGTCCCGCCCCGTCAGGTTCGGGTACAGGGCGAGATCACCCGGAACGTATCCGATGCGGTGGCGGATCTCGACTGACTTCTCGTGGCTGTCGAGTCCAAGGATCGAAGCCCGCCCCGCGGTAGCACGGATCTCATCAAGAACGGTCCGAATCATGGTCGTCTTGCCGGAACCGTTAGGGCCGAGGAACCCGAACACCTCGCCCACGCGGACCTCGAGGTCGAGGTCTACGAGGGCGTGAACATCTCCATAGTGCTTGGTCAAACTCTCGGTGTGGATGGCGACGTGATCGGTCATGGCGTTTTCCCTTGTTTGTTATGGGTGTGGACGTGGCCCCGGCTTGGATTGGGGATGCCGGAAATTGGTTGACTCGGCCGCTCACGCGTTACCGCGTGCCGCCGCTCGAGTGGGACCTTGAACCCTAACTCGCGGCCGTCGCGGGGACCGATGACGCGCGAGTTTGCTCAATCGTCGCGTCGTTCCGGACAGCCTCGCCTAGGTACCGCGCCGGTTCGGACAGGAACGCCTCGCGGCAATGCCCCGAGCAGAACCCGAACTCCGGGTACCCGTCCACGGTGAGGCGGACTCCTTCGCAAATCGTCATTCCGCACACCGGATCTCGCATCATCACTTCCCTTTCCTCGATCGCCCGCACTACTCGCCGAAACCATCAGACCGATGCGCACCGTCTGCTGTTCAGTATCGGATTCGAAACCCCGGAGAGGTTCGATCGAGGCCTGACTGGCACCCAAGCCGCCGGGTGAATCAGTCCTCCGACACTCTTCGGTAACCCTCGACCCGAGCAGAGAATCCGTCCAAATCAGCGGCGCCCGGTTCGTGCGTCCAGACCTCGACCCCGCTCAGCAATGCTCGATAACGATCCGCGTGCTCGGGGCGGACAAGTACCCGGATGGGAATGCCGGGCTTCACCACCTCTTGGTACCGTCGCAGGATCGCTCGATGCTGAGGACGGTCGAGATCGAGCTCGAACACGATCCCATGCGCCCCGGACACCTTGTCGCACTCTCCACCCTTCCTCAAGATGGGACACAGCGTCTTGGGATCGGGACCGTGACAGATGGAGACCGCATGGCCCATGCCCTCCAGCAACGTCGCCTGGGCCTGACCTTTCCCCTCAGCCACGTCGAGAAGAATAATCCCGGGGAGCGGTTCCACGAACTCTCCTTTCATGACCATGAAACATCAGGTACACGGCCATGGGCAGAGGCAAACGTCACCTTGTTAGGCAGGAAGTCGGTAAGAGAACGCAGAACGTCGCAACCCCCCCCGAGACGATGAGAACCGAGCACGGCTGCGGCGAACGCCACCTTCCAGACGCTCGGCAA
>CAXMPL010000004.1:0-2851 GCA_964195125.1 uncultured Kiloniellales bacterium
CGGTTCTCCTTGAAGTTGTACGTCCGGATCTTTTCCGAGCGTTCCCCCGAGCCAACCTGTGACCGGCGGACGTCGGCCCGCTCGCCGAGTTGCGCCTCGATCTGTTGCTGGAACAAGCGAGCCCGCAGCACCCGCATTGCCTTCGTTTTGTTCTGCAGCTGGGATTTCTCGTCCTGGCACGACACGGTGATGCCGGTCGGGATGTGAGTTATTCGCACCGCCGAGTCCGTGGTGTTGACCGATTGACCTCCCGGCCCCGTCGACCGGAACGTTTCGATCTCCAGATCGTTGTCGTGGATCTCGATCTCGACGGCCTCTGCCTCGGGAAGGACCGCCACTGTCGCCATCGAGGTGTGGATCCGACCCTGGGACTCGGTCTTCGGCACCCGCTGCACGCGGTGCGGTCCGGCCTCGTACTTGAACCGTGAGTAGGCGCCTTTGCCCTTGACGGCGAAGGTCGCTTCCTTCAGCCCACCGGTATCCGAAGGGGAAACATCGATCGGCTCGATCGTCCACCGATTGCGTTCGGCGAACCGCTCGTACATCCGGTACAGATCCCCGGTCCACAGCGAGGCCTCATCGCCGCCGGCAGCAGAGCGGAGCTCGACGATCACGCCCTTGTCGTCGTTGGGATCCTTGGGGACGAGGAGCTTCTGCAGGTCGCCTTCCAGCTGGACGAGCTCGATCTGCTTGGCCTCTGCAACCGATGCGAGATAGGCCACCATCTCGGGGTCATCCTCGGTAGTGGCGAGCTCTACGGCGTCAGCAGCCTCGGATTCAGCCTCCCGATACTCGGCGAAAGCCGTAGCGATCGGCTTCAGCTCGGCGTGGCGCTCCGCGACCTTTCTGTACCGCGACTGGTCGGCTAGAACCTCGGCCGAGGCCAGTTGATCGACAGTGTCCTCGTATTCGGCGACGACGCTGTCGAGGCGGGCAGACACACGGTCATCCATCGCCACCACCGTTCTCTTCCTCGAGCTGCACGGCGAGGGCACCCGCGGCAACCGCACCCCTGGAATGGATCTCGGCGACGGCTTCGGGATCGAGGGCGGCGAGCAGCGATGCCACCGCCACCTCGACCTGATGGTCGTCGGGCTGGTTCGTTGTGATCGACTGAATCCACATGCCGGGCCGCGAAGCCCAGGCGAGCCATGGCTTCCCGGCGGCGGCTTTGAGCACCTCGTACGAGATCCCGGCAATGACCGGGATGAGAGCGAGCCTGGCGATCACCTGCCAGAAGAACTCGAGCGGAGCCAGGAGCAGGAAGACGAAAAAGGCCACCATGGCCACAATGACGATGAACGACGTGCCACATCGCGGGTGGCGCGGGCTGTAGCGCTGGATCGCGTCGATGTCGAGCGGGTCGCCGTTCTCGTAAGCGTGGATGGTCTTGTGCTCCGCACCGTGGTATTGGAACACCCGCTGGATGTCGTCGCTCCGGCCGATCAGCCAGATGTATCCGACAATGAGAGCAATCCTGATCAACCCGTCGATGATCACAAAGGCGATACTCGAGTCGTTGACGAATTGGCGGAGAAACCCGGCGCCGAGCACTGGGACGAAAACAAAGAGCCCGAGTGCGAACACGACGGCAATCACCATGGTGAGCGCGACCTCACCCCGCCGAACCTTCTCGTCCTCGCCTGCTGCCTTTTCCGCCGACCACGACAGCGCCTTGAATCCGAGGGTGAGCGACTCCGCAAGAACCATGATCCCGCGAACGAAAGGAGTTCTGGCGAGACGGGACCGGCTGATCAGCCCTGGGAGGTCATCTCGCTTGGCCTCGATCGAACCGTCCGGGCGGCGGACGGCAACCGCCCACGCGTCCGGGGCACGCATCATGACGCCTTCGATGACGGCCTGGCCGCCGACGGTGACGCCCGGTGGGCGGCTCAATCAGGCCTCCGTGTCGGAGGTCTCGTCCTCGCGCGGTGCCGCATCTGCACTCGTGGCCGTGGCGTCGGTACCCCCGTACCGTCTACGGAAGCGCTCGACCCGTCCCCCGGAGTCAACCAGTCGTTGCTTGCCCGTGTAGAAGGGATGGCATTGGTTGCACATCTCGACATGGAGCTCGGGTACGGTCGAGCGCGTCGTAAATGTGTTGCCACACGAACATGTGACGGCGCTCTCCACGTAGTCGGGATGGGTTCCGGTCTTCACGTTGTTCTCCTGATGGTCGTAACGAAGCTTACTGGCCGGACTTGGCGACGCTGAGCAGGAACTCGGCATTCGACTTGGTCGACTTCAGCCGGTTTATGAGCAACTCGAGGGCGGCGCCTGGCTCGAGTGCCAGCAGCACCCGTCTCAGCTTCCACACTTCGGTCAGCTCATCAGGATCAAACAGCAGTTCCTCCCGTCTTGTTCCCGAAGCTTCGATATCGATTGCGGGGTAGATCCGCTTGTCAGCGAGCTTCCGATCCAGACGCAACTCCATGTTGCCGGTGCCCTTGAACTCCTCGAAGATCACCTCGTCCATCCGAGACCCGGTTTCCACCAGTGCCGTAGCCAAGATGGTCAGGCTTCCACCCTCCTCGATGTTGCGAGCCGCTCCAAAGAATCGTTTCGGCGGGTACAGGGCGGTCGAGTCCACACCGCCGGAGAGGATCCGGCCCGACGCCGGTGTCGCCAGGTTGTGGGCACGCGCCAAACGGGTGATCGAGTCCAGGAGGATCATCACGTCCTCACCCTGCTCGACGAGGCGCTTGGCCCGCTCGATAGCGAGCTCGGACACCTGGGTGTGCTCCTCGGCAGGGCGATCGAAGGTTGAGTAGATGACCTCACCCTTGACCGACCGCTGCATCTCGGTCACTTCCTCCGGACGCTCATCGACGAGCACCACCATGAGGTGGGT
>CAXMPL010000005.1:0-14004 GCA_964195125.1 uncultured Kiloniellales bacterium
GGCCTACCGCAACCGAAGCGCCCTGGCACGCTGCCCAAGGCGATCCCTGCGACTTCCCTGGGTCGGATCCTCGACGACCTCGACGGCGACGATCCAGTAGAACTCCGAGATCGGGCCATCCTGGAACTGCTCTACGGCACCGGGATCAGGGTCTCCGAGCTGGCCGCGTTGACAGTCGATGATGTCAGGGAAGGCTCCTTCCTCCGCGTCGTCGGCAAAGGAGACAAGGAAAGGGACGTGCCCATCGGGGACAAGGCGCGGGTGGCGATCGACGCCTATCTTGAACACAGCCGTGATCAGCTTGCCGGCGACGACGCAAGCGACCACCTGTGGATCGGCGTACGCGGCGGGCCGCTCGATGCCAGGGGGGTCCGCAGAGTTGTCGCCGCCAGGGTGGGCACCTTCCCGCACGCGATGCGGCATTCGTTCGCCACCCACTTGTTGGAAGGTGGGGCCGATCTGCGCTCCGTTCAGGATTTGCTCGGACATGCTGAGCTGGGCACCACTCAGATATACACTGCCGTCACGCGAGAACATCTCAGGAAGACCTATGAGCGCAGTCACCCCCGTGCATGAGCGCGGCGAGAGCGAACTCGCCGCGCTGTGGGAGGAATTCAAAGAGAGCGGGGACGAGCGCGCCCGCGAGGGCCTGATCCTCCATTACGCCCCGCTGGTGAAGTTTGTCGCCGGGCGACTCGGATCGGGTCTTCCCCGCAACGTGGAATCGTCGGACCTCGTGTCGTATGGGACGTTCGGGCTGATCGACGCAATCGACAAGTTCGAGCCGGAACGCGGTTACAAGTTCGAGACCTATGCGGTGAACCGGATCAAGGGCGCCATCCTCGACGAGCTGCGGGCGTTGGACTGGGTGCCCCGTTCGGTGCGCGCCAGGGCGCGGGAGATCCAGCGATCTATGGCAGAGTTGGAGCACGGCCTGCAACGTTCCGCGACCGATGAGGAGCTTGCCGACCACATGGACCTATCCGTCGAGGCGCTGCGAGACCAGCTCGGCGAGCTATCGACGCTCGGGTTCGTCGCCCTCGACGAGCTGCTGAGCCCGGAGGAGCGCAACTCGGGGGCCGTCAGCGACGTCGTAGCCGACCGCGCCGCGCTCGACCCAGGGGGCTCATTCGAGAAGGAGGAGACGCGCTACATGTTGGCCGACTCCATCAATCGCCTCCCAGAGCGAGACCGGCTGGTGATCACCCTGTACTACTTCGAGGGGCTCACTCTGGCCGAGATCGGGTCGATCCTGAACGTGACCGAGTCACGGATCTGTCAGATCCACACCAAGGCGGTCCTCTCGCTGAGGAACCGGTTCATCGAAACGCCCTATTAGTCGCGAGTCGCGAGTGGAATTCGAGATTGAGCAAGTGCTGAGGACTCGCGACTCGTGACTCGCGACTTGGTTTTTGCGACGTCAGTCGCAAGGACCACAGCCCCGGTACACTCGCTGTGAAATTCGCACGTCCACTACAAACCCCAGGGGTCGGGCCGCGCACGCGGTCTGCGGGGTGTTTCGGGTGGGCGGAGGCACAACCCGAACGAGGAGGAACTCATGTCCGTGGTGAGCATGCGCCAGCTGCTCGAGGCCGGGATGCATTTCGGCCATCAGACCCGTCGATGGAATCCCAAGATGCGCCCGTACATATTCACGGAACGCAACGGGATCCACATTCTCGATCTCCGGCAGACCCTGACCATCATCGAAGAGGCGTATGAGCTGGTCAAGAACATCACCGCAGACGGCGGCGAGGTGCTGTTCGTCGGTACCAAGAAGCAGGCACAGGGGGCGATCGAGGAGGCCGCAACCGATTCTGGCATGCCCTACGTCAACAACCGCTGGCTCGGTGGGATGCTCACCAACTTCGAAACGATCCACAAACGCATCCTCTACATGCTCGAGCTGGAGCGGATGGACGAATCCGACGAGATGGAAGCGCTCCCCAAGAAGGAACGGTTGAAGCTGCGCAGGGAGCTGGAGAAGTTACACAACGTCCTGGGCGGCGTGCGCGACATGAAACGGGTTCCCGATGCCCTGTTCGTCATCGACGTCATCGAGGAGCACATCGCGGTCGCAGAGGGACATCGGCTCGGGATCCCCATGATTGCAATCGTCGATACCAACTGTGATCCCGATGCAATCGATCTGGTGATTCCCGGCAACGACGATGCGATTCGGACGGCCTACCTGGTGAGCGGCGTGATAGCGGAGGCCGCCAAACAGGGCACGGAGCTGCGCCAGGCCAAGAATAAGGAGCTGGTCGGTGCCGCCAAGGAAGGAGCAGATGAGGACGCCGCTGCGGCAAAGGAGAAGGTGTGACCGACTTCAGCGCCAAAGACGTCCAGGCGCTGCGCCAGGCCACCGGAGCCGGGATGATGGACGCCAAACGCGCTCTCGCTGCGGCATCCGGTGATATGGACCGGGCGAAGGAAGTACTCAGGGAGCAGGGGATTGCCGATGCGGCGAAACGCACCGATCGCGCCCAGACCGAAGGTGCCATCGGCTCCTACTTGCACCGCCAAGCGGGTCGCCCCGTCATTGGGGTCATGGTGTCGCTGGGATCGGAGACGGATTTTGTTGCCAAGAGCGACGAGTTCCAGAAGGTCGCCAACAACATCGCCATGCACGTGGCCGCCGCCCGACCACAGTGGATCACCAGAGACGACGTGCCAGAAGCCGTGATCGAGGAAGAGAAGCGCCTCATCGGAGCCCAGGCTGCCAACGAAGGGAAGCCGGAGCACGTCATCGAGAAGATCGTCGACGGCAAGCTCGTCAGCTTCTTTGCCGACAACGTGCTGTATGACCAGGAGTTCATCAAGTCCGAGCAGTTCGACGGCACCGTCGGCGACCTGGTCAGGCAACTCGCGGTCACCATGGGTGAGAACATCGGCGTGGTCGAAGTGTCAAGAGTCGCCGTCGGCGAAGGAGGTTGAGGTGGCACGAGTCGTCCTGAAACTCTCCGGCGAGGCGTTCGCCGATCCTGACCTCAAATACGGGATCGACGCCGAGGTGGTCGCCAGGGTCGCTGAGGAGATCGCAACGGTCCAGAGCGAAGGCCACCAGATCGGCATCGTTGTCGGAGGCGGCAACATCTTCCGCGGGGTGAGCTCAGCCGCAGAGGGTATGGACCGGGCCAACGCCGACTACATGGGGATGCTGGCGACCGTGATCAACGCGCTCGCCCTGCGCGACGCCCTGGAGCGTGCCGGGGCAGCGACCAGGGTGCAGACCGCGATCAACATTCAGGCCGTCGCCGAGCCATACATCAGGCTGCGCGCCATCCGGCATCTGGAGAAGGGACGGATTGTGATCTTTGCCGGGGGGACGGGGAACCCGTTCTTCACCACCGACACGACCGCGGCGTTGCGGGCCGCCGAGATCGGGGCCGACGCGGTGCTCAAAGCGACACGCGTCGACGGGGTATACGACGCCGACCCGGAAACCAATCCCGATGCCAACCTCATATCCGACCTCGGTCACATGGACGCGATATCCAGACGGCTAGGGATCATGGATACGACCGCCATTACGATGGCGATGGACAATGACCTCCCGATCCGCGTGTTCAACATGAACCGTCCCGGTGAGATCAAACGAGCCGTACGCGGGGAGGATGTCGGAACGCTGGTGCACTAGGAGGGGCCGTGATCGATGCCTTGCTGGAAGAAGCCGACCACAAGATGGACCAGGCGGTTGCGCATGCCGGCCATGAGTTTGCAACGATCAGGACCGGGCGGGCCAACCCTGGGTTGTTGAGCCGGATCACCATTGACTACTACGGCACGGAGACGCCGCTCGAGCACATCTCGAGCTTCACCGTTCCCGAAGCGAGGCTGCTCGTTGTTCAGCCATACGACAAGTCGGCCATCGGCGATATCGAACGGGCGCTTCAGGAATCCGACCTCGGCCTCAACCCCTCCAGTGACGGGAACGTGATCCGGCTTGCCTTCCCGACCTTGACCGAGGAGCGTCGCAAGGAGCTCATCAAGATGGTTCGCGGGCTCGCCGAGGAGGGCCGCGTCGCCATCCGCAACGTGCGCAGGCACTCCAAGGACAGCATCGAGGGCGAGGATGTTTCCAAAGACGACATCCACAGGGCAGAGAAGACGCTCCAGGAGATGACCGATCGTCACGTCGAGAAGCTCGACGAACTACTTGCCACAAAAGAGGAAGAGCTGCTCGAGGTCTGACAAGATGCCGGACGACGAACACACCCAGAAGGGTCACGAGGACGACACCGACCCCGAGGTACTGTCCTTCGACATGACCGAACGCGACTCCGGCGAAGACACCGATTCCGATGCCGCACCCTCCGATGAGCCGCATCTGACGCCCACCGATACCGACGCCGGCTTCGACGGCTGGCTAGACGACGGCGGTGGCGGCAATGGCCCCGACGACCCGACAGACCCGTCCCAAGAGCTCGCCGAAGGTGACGATGTGTCCGCCGAGGTGAGCGACTGGGTGGCCTTTGCCCGCGGGGAGCCTGACGATGCCGCCGACGTTGCCGACGAGATCGAAGAGACCGAACAAGACGAAGAGACCCTTGACGAAGACATCGCGGACGATGAGATCCCGGGAGATGACGAGGGGGGAGCAATCGACGACACCAGTGAATTTGCGATTCCCCGGCTCGAAGAGGACGAGGACGAGGTGGACGACGAGGTGGACGACGAGGTGGACGACACCGGCGAGATCCCGACTGTCGGCGAAGATGACGGGTTCACTATCGAAGACGTCGACGAAGACACCGGCGACATCCCGGTGGTCGCAGGCACAGGGGGCGGCTTCGCCGCTGGGGCGGAGATGCTGGTCGACCTTGCGGAGGGCGAGGAGCCGGACACCTTGGTCGATCTGGCCGACGCCGCAGGCGTTGACGAACTGGAAGACGACGTCGCGGTGGATGCAATGTCGGAGGATCGGGCTGACGACGGCCCGGGTGACGACGACTCCAACGATCTCGAGGACGACGCCGACGAGGATGGCGACCTTTCGATCGACGATTTCACCGAAGCGGACTACTTAGGGGCTGCGACACAGGAGCATGCCGATCTGGCGGCGGCGATACTCGCAGCCGACGCCGGGGACACCGAACAGGTGGCGCTTTCGGCGGAGATCCCAGGGCTCGAGTCGGGTGTGGTCGGGTTCGAAGATGTTGTCGAGGGTGCAGAGGGCGATGAGGAGCAGGTGTCGCCCCCCGCATCGACGGACCTCCTGCTGCGAGTGGGGACGGGTCTCGCCCTGATCGGCGCGCTGGCGCTGTCGTTGTTGTGGCGTCCCGCGCTGATCGTTTTCGTGCTCGCGGTATTCGTGGTGGCCGCCGGTGAGTTCTATAGCGCGCTCATCTACCGCAAGTACAAACCGCTGTCGCTGTTCGGGTTCGTCGGGATCGTCGGCGCTTCTCTCGGAACCTCGGCTTGGGGGGTGGCGGCGATTCCCATGGCCCTGTTGCTCATGGCCATCGTCTTGTTGTTGTTCAGCGCGGTGAGCCCAAGGCGCGATCAGCCGGCCGCGAACTTTGCCCTGACCGTGCTGGTCGCGGTGTGGATCGGAGGTCTCGGTGCTTTCGCCTTCGACATCATCCAGGCCCAGGACTATCAGGTGTTGGTGCTGGCGATCGTCGCCTTGGTTGCACTTGTTGACATTTCCTCATTCTTTGTCGGGCGCAGCATTGGACGGCGACCGCTCGCCCCTGTGATCTCCCCGAAGAAAACCGTGGAGGGGTTCGTGGCCGGAACACTTACCGCCCTCGCCGTTGGTGCCGTGATCGGCTACTTGGTCGAGCCGATCGATCTACCAACCGGGCTCGTCCTCGGTGCAGTGGTCGCAGTGTTTGCGCCAATCGGCGACCTGGCGGTCTCGGTGGTGAAACGGTCACTCGACATCAAAGACATGGGGTCGATCCTGCCCGGCCATGGGGGCTTGCTCGACCGGATCGATGGTGTGATTACGGCAATTCCCGCCGTCTGGGTCGTGATGACGTGGCTCGCGGTGATCTAAGACCAGTCGTCGTGCTCGGTGCCACCGGGTCGATCGGCGCCCAGACCCTTGACGTAGCAGACAGGCTGCGCATTCCCGTGGTTGGACTTGCTGCCGGTCACTCCTCCACGGCGCTCGACGATCTCGCCGATCGATACCCCAATGCTCAGGTCGCGATAGCCGCGGCCGGCGGGGAAATCCCATCCCGCTTTCGAGTCGGCAGCGAGGCGGTAACGGAGCTGGCCACGATCCCAGAGTCGGTGGTGGTGAACGGCATCGTGGGCGCCGCCGGGCTCGAACCGACGCTGGCCGGCCTCACCGCGGGAAACCGGGTAGCGCTGGCGAACAAGGAGAGCCTGCTCACAGGAGGACCGCTCGTGGTCGAAGCCCTTGCGACCGACGGCGCTGAGCTGCTCCCCGTCGACAGCGAACACTCGGCTATCTGGCAATGTATGGCCGGCGAGCATGCGGATCGGGTCAAGCGGGTTGTGCTGACCGCCTCGGGCGGTCCGTTTCGTGGAAAGTCACGACAAGAGCTGGCAGAGGTGAGCGTGGATGAGGCGCTGGCCCACCCCACCTGGGAGATGGGGAATCGGATCACGATCGACTCGGCGACTCTGATGAACAAGGCGTTCGAGGTGGTTGAGGCGCACTTCCTGTTCGGCCTGGACTTCGACCAGATCGACGTTGTCGTCCATCCGCAGAGCTACGTCCACGCCTTTGTCGAGTTCGTCGACGGTGTGGTCAAGGCCGAGGTTGGCCCGCCCGACATGCGGAAACCAATCCAGGTTGCCCTCACCTATCCGGAACGAGCGTCCGACCCGCACCAGCATTTTGATGTGGTAGGCACCGACCTGTCCTTCCTCGCTCCGGACCGCGCCGCCTTCCCTGCGCTCGACCTCGGATACAAAGCGGGCCGTCGGGGCGGCAACGCTCCTGCCGTGCTGAACGCAGCCGACGAGATCGCGGTCACCGCGTTCCTCGACGGTCGGATCCCGTTTACCGCGATCACCGACATCGTCTCTGACAGCCTCGATGCCGTGCCATACCGGTCGCTCGAGAGGCTCGAGGACGCCCTCGCCGCCGACGCGGCGGGACGGCAGGCCGCAGCCGACGCGGTCCACCGGATAGCGAACATCGGCCGGTAGCGTTGTCCCGATGAGCGCCGAGCTCCGGAGCCCCCGATGACCGCTGCCGTCATGCTGATCGGCATCGTTCTGATGATCGTGATCCACGAAGGTGGTCATTTCGTGGCGGCCAAGGCGTTCAGCATGAAGGCGACCGAGGCCTTCTTCGGCTTTGGGCCGAAGCTGTGGTCGATCACCCGTGGCGAGACCGAATATGGGATCAAGGCGATACCCCTCGGCGGCTACGTCAGGATCATCGGGATGAGCCCAGGCGACCCGGTTGCCGCTGAAGATGCCAACCGGACGTACCGCGCCGCTCCGTTCTGGCAGAAGACGATCGTCGTGCTTGCCGGCATCGTCAGTCACTTCGTGGTCGCCTTTCTCTTGTTCTTCATCGTGTTCTCGGTGTGGGGACAGATCGCCCGCGACGAACAGGGGGACCGGGTCCCGACGCTGACCCTGGCCCTGGTGGCGCGGACTACGCCAGACGGCGCACCGGCGCCGGCGCGCATTGCCGGGTTCGAGGAGGGCGACGTGCTGACGTCGCTCGACGGGGCAGTGGTGACCTCCTGGGCCGGGTTTGTCGATCTTGTTCAGGTCAAAGGTGGAGACTCGGTGGTGATCGGCTACAACCGGGATAGTGAACCGGCACAGGTCCCGGTGACGCTGGCCCTCATTGAACGCCCGCTGTTCGTCGATGGCGAGGCGGTCACCGACGATAACGGGAATGTGATCACCGAGGAGATCGGCTATTTCGGAGCTGCGCCCGAGATCGAGCGGTTCAACGACGGTGTTATCTCCAACGTCGGCGCCGCTGGCTCGGCACTGGTGACCGCGATGTGGGAGAGTGTCAAGGGATTGTGGGCGTTGATCGTCGGGTTCCCCGATCTCCTGCGAGGCTTGTTCAGCGGCGACGACGAGATCCTCAACGAGGTGCGTCCCATCACGCCGATCGGCCTGGTGCGGATCGCCGGACCGCTGGAGTCGACTCTCGGGATTCTGGCTCTCGTCAACGTCTTCGTCGGCATCGTCAACGTGATTCCGCTGTATCCGCTTGACGGAGGGCACTTCGCGGTTGCTCTGTACGAGAAGCTGACGGGCCGGGTGACCGACGTAGCCAAGCTGGCCCCGATCGCTGCCGTGGTCGTGCTGTTCCTCGTCTCGGTGGGCCTGGTCGGCCTGTACCTCGATATTTTCAGGCCGTTGCAGTTGTAGCTTCGAGCCGAGGGCTCGAAGCCGTATTACGTATTACGTATCACGTACTGGCTCACCTCTCGCGCGCACCTACCATCGGGGCATGATCTCTCGGCGATCCTCGCGTCGTCTCAATGTCGGTGATGTTCCCATCGGTGATGGGGCGCCGATAACGGTGCAATCGATGACGACGACCAAAACCGCTGACGTCGACGGCACTCTTGCCCAGGTGTATGCGCTTGCCAGTGCCGGTGCCGACATCGTGCGCATCACCTGCAACGACGTTGACGCGGCCACCGGCCTTGCAGAGATCGTGCCGCGATCGCCGGTGCCGATCATTGCCGACATCCACTATCAGTATCGATTGGCCTTGGCCGCTCTCGAGGCCGGAGTGGCGGGCCTTCGCCTCAACCCGGGCAACATCAGGAAAGAGGACCAGATCAAGACCGTCGCCAGAGCAGCGTCCGATGCCGGGGTGCCGATCCGGGTCGGGGTGAACGCCGGCTCGCTGGATAAGGAACTGCTCGCAGAGTACGGGGCGCCGGTGGCAGAAGCGTTGGTACGTTCTGCCGAAAAGGAGATCCGATACCTCGAGGACGTCGGATTCCACGACATCAAGATCTCCGTGAAGCACTCCAACGTCCCGACGATGGTGGAGTCGTACCGGATGCTCGCCGAGCGCATCGAATACCCGCTCCACCTCGGAGTCACCGAGGCCGGCCCGCCGCCGGGGGGCCTCATCAAGTCCGTTGCCGGGATCTCGACGCTGTTGCTGGAGGGCATTGGAGACACCATTCGGTTCTCGCTCACCGCAGATCCGGTGGAAGAGGCGAAGGCCGGGAGGCAGCTCCTCGAGTACCTCGGGCTCAGGGAGCGGACCACGGTCGACCTGATCGCTTGCCCATCCTGCGGCAGGGCGGAGGTGGACGTGATCGACGTAGCGGAACGGGCAAGGGCCGCCCTCGAGGAGGCCGCGCTGCCCATTCAGGTAGCCGTGATGGGCTGCGTGGTGAACGGCCCTGGCGAAGCGCGCGAGGCCGACATCGGTATCGCCGCCGGGCGGGGCAGGGGGCATTTGTTCATCAAGGGCCAGGTGGTGCGTGTGGTTCCTGAGGAG
This sequence comes from uncultured Kiloniellales bacterium, assembly GCA_964195125.1. Lineage (GTDB taxonomy): Bacteria > Actinomycetota > Acidimicrobiia > Spongiisociales > UBA5794 > JACZST01. The sequence goes on from CAXMPL010000005.1 coordinate 9,422, forward strand.
GAGATGGTCGAGGCTCTCCTCGAGGAGGCGGAGCGGCTGGTTGCAGAGGGTGTCGAAGCGCGGCTGGCCGCCGCCGACGATGGCGCCGGCCGGGAGGCGGAGGAGACCCGGATCGAGTTGCTTGGCACCCAGGGCGACCCCAACCAAACGGCAGCGCGCAAGGCCGCGGTCGCCGAGATCGCTGGCCGAGCGCCTTCCCGCTGACGTCGGCCCTGGCTCGCTATCCTCGCTTGTCCTCAACCGCTCGGAGCACCTGATTGCGCTGGTCACAGGCCTTCATCCCAACCCTTCGCGATGATCCCGCCGACGCCGAGGCGGTGAGCCACCGGCTGTTGGTGCGCGCCGGGTACATCCGGCAGCTGATGGCTGGGGCTTACTCCATGCTCCCGCTCGGGTTCCGAGTCCGGGCGAAGATCATGAGGATCATCCGAGAGGAGATCGAGGCCATCGGCGGTCAGGAGCTGCTGCTGCCGGCCCTGCACCCTCGAGGCCTATGGGAGCAGACGGGGCGAGCGGAGGCGATGGCGGACATCCTGTACACACTGAGCGACGGCCGCGGGCAGGATCTCGTCCTCGGACCGACCCATGAGGAGATCTTCTCAACCATCGCAACGGAGCTCACGTCGTACAAGCAGCTTCCCCAGCTCTGGTACCAGATACAGACCAAGTTTCGCGACGAGCCGCGTCCCAAGTCGGGCCTGCTGCGGGTCCGCGAGTTCACCATGAAGGACTCGTACAGCTTCGACGTCGATGCAGCAGGGCTCGACGAGCAGTTCGACAATCACCATCGCGCCTATATGCGGATATTCGAGCGCATGGGGATGCCTGCTGTTCCGGTGCAGGCATCGTCCGGCGCCATGGGCGGGTCCGAGTCGATCGAATTCATCGTTCAGTCACCCGCGGGTGAGGATGACATCGCCCATTGTCCGGCGGGGCACTACACCGCCAACCTCGAGCGAGCCACCTCCCGGCTTGCCGAGGTCGAGGGCGATCCGGGTCCTGACCTGCCTGAGCTGTTCCCGACCCCCGGCGTGCGGACGATCGAGGACCTCGTGGCCTTCGAAGGCGGAGCACCGGCCGACCGGCAGCTGAAGACGCTGGTCCTGGTCCTCGACAACAAGCCGACGCTGGTGATGCTTCGAGGCGACCACGACCTGCAAGAGCAGAAGCTGAGGGATGGCACCGGTGCCCTCGAGGTCCGACCGGCACAGCCAGAAGAGATCCGGGAGCTGATGGGGGCAGGGGCCGGGAGCCTTGGCGCGGTCGGCGTCGACAAGCTGCCGACCCTGGCAGACGAAGCGCTGCGTGGTCGCAGCAATATGGTCACCGGAGCCAACCGGGACGACCACCATCTGCGCGGTGTCGATGTGGAGCGCGACATCGCCGTGGGCCGGTGGCTCGATCTGCGGGCGGTGGCGGCCGGCGAGCCATGCCCCGTATGCGGGGAGCCGCTCGAGGTCTTCCGCGGGATCGAGGTCGGTCATATCTTCAAGCAAGGCACGAAATACTCGGAGGCTCTCGGAGCGACCGTCCAGGATGCCGACGGGGAAAGCGTCAACCTGGTCATGGGCGCATACGGGATCGGCGTCGAGCGAAACCTGGCCGCCTGCGTCGAAGCCAACCACGACGACCTCGGCATCGTTTGGCCGATCTCGGTGGCTCCATACGAGGTGGTCATCACCGTCGCCACCATGGATGACGAGGGCGCAGTCGATGCTGCAGAAGCGCTGTATCTGGGGCTGATCGACACCAGGATCGATGTGCTCATCGACGATCGGGCCGAGCGTGCCGGGGTGAAGTTCGCCGATGCCGAGCTGATCGGCATCCCGTACCGGGTTACGGTCGGGCCCAGGGGACTCGCCGAGGGCGTCGTAGAGGTGACCGACCGTCGGACTCTTTTGTCGGAAAACGTCCCCGTCGACGAGGTAATGGCAATGGTCGTGGACCGCGTGGTCACGGCCCGCGGCTAGAGCTTCAGTCCTCGAGTGTCCCCGGATCTTCCGGAACATCCACTGCGTGTTGCTTGAGCGCAGAAAGCGGAATCATCTCGAGGGCGCGTTCGTGGGTCGAGGCAAGCACCACCGGGGCTGCCGCTCCATCGTGATGAGCCCGCAACCAGTTCGCCGCAGTCACACACCAGCGATCGCCTGGGACGAGTCCTGGGAACCGGTATTGCGGCATCGGGGTCGTGAGGTCGTTTCCGATGCCGCGCTGGTGGTCGAGGAATTCTCTGGTGGCTACCGCACACACGGTATGGCTTCCAGGGTCATCTGGTCCGGTGTGGCACCACCCGTCCCGGTGGAAGCCGGTTAGCGGGTCGCTGCCGCACGGCTCGAGGCCGCCTCCAAGGACATTGCGCTCGGTCACCGCACCAGTATCGCCGATAGCGGGGCGCCATGTTCCCCGCTCTTGCCGCTTCGGCCACGGCTCCGCAAATGGCCTCGCCGACACAGACCGGATCGCTCCCTATTGCGGGCCTCTAGTGAGCGCCGGTCGCTGATATACTCAGCCTGGAACCGGATGTGTGTTTTGAGGTGGGCCCTGCCCGCCTCGTTGTGTGATGTCACAAAGGAGTACGGTGCGTGACCGATTTGGCCGAGCAGATTTGGGGGCTGGTTGAGCCCTACCTTGCTGCCGAAGGCATGGAACTCGACGATGTCGAGGTCCTCGGTGGCGGAAGGCTGCTACGCGTCGTCGTCGAAGGCGAAGAGCCGCTTGCGGTCGACCGAATCGCCGCCATCTCCCATGGGCTCGGCCGCCTCATCGAAGAAGACGACCCGTTTCCAGGCGCTTACACCCTGGAAGTGACCTCACCGGGGCTGGAGCGCAAACTGCGCCGCCCTGCTCATTTCGAAAAGGCCATCGGGAGCGAGGTCGCAGTCAAGACCTATGTGCCGATCGAAGACGACAAGCATCACAAGGGTCGCCTGATGGCCGCAGACGACGCGGGCATCGTCGTCACGGTCGACGGGAGCGAGCGCAGCATCAGCTACGACGACGTAGCCAAGGCTCGCACCGTGTTCGTGTGGGAGAAGGGCCAGAAGCGCGGGAAGCCCGCGTAGGGGGAAGCCATTATGGATTACAACTTGCTCGACGCGCTAGAGCTTCTGGAGCGCGAAAAAGGTGTGCCGGCGGACACCATTCTCGACGCGTTGGCCAACGCGCTCGTCTCTGCCTACAAACGCACTCCCGGCGCCGCCGAGGAGGCAAGGGTGACCATCGACGCCGACACCGGCGAGATCACCGTGTACGGCCAGGAGCTCGACGAGGACGGCAACGTCACCGACGAGTGGGAAGACACCCCTGACGACTTCGGCCGAATCGCCGCCCAGACCGCCAAGCAGGTAATCCTGCAACGTTTGCGCGACGCCAAGCGCGAGCAAGTCTTCGAGATTTACGAGGGCCGCGAGGGCGACCTGATCACCGGGATCGTCCAGCAATCAGACCATCGCTTCGCCATCCTCGATCTCGGCGACGCCGAGGCGATCATGCCCTCGTCCGAGCGCATCCCCTATGAGCGCCTGGAGCGGGGGAACCGAGTCAAGGCCTACATCCTGGAAGTTCGCGGGGAGGGGAAGGGCCCTCAGATCGTCGTGTCGCGCTCTCATCCCGAGTTCATTCGGTCGCTGTTCGAGCTCGAGGTTCCGGAACTGGTAGACGGCGATGTTGAGATCAGGGTCATCGCCCGTGAGCCCGGCCATCGGACCAAGATCGCCGTGGTATCGAACGATCCGAACGTCGACCCGGTCGGAGCGTGTGTCGGTGCCCGTGGTTCCCGGGTCCGCCAGGTCGTCAACGAACTGCGTGGCGAGAAGGTTGACATCGTCGAGTGGCGAGAAGATTCCGCTGCGTTCATCTCCGAAGCGCTCAGCCCGGCGCGGGTGAAGGAAGTCCGCCTTAACGACGAGGAGATGGTGGCCGAGGTGATCGTGCCCGACCATCAGCTGTCATTGGCCATCGGCAAGGAGGGTCAAAACGCCCGTCTCGCCGCCAGGCTCTCCGGGTACAAGATCGACATCCGCTCCGAGAGCCAGGATCTGGGCCTGGATACCGAAGAGCCCGACGCCGAAAAGGCGACAGCCAAGAAAGCAGCAAGCACCGACGAGGCCTCGTCCGGGGAGGCTTCGACCGGGGACGCTCCCGAAGCCGAGGGAAAGGCAGCCGACGAGGAGCCTGCTACCGACGAGGCATCGGCCGAGACGTCAGCTGACGAGGAGCAGTAGGTGGCAAAACAGCGCATCTACGAATTGGCCCGCGCCCTCGACCTCGAGTCCAAGGACGTACTGGCCCGCGCCCAGGAGCTCGGCTACGACGTGAAGACCGCGTCCTCGGGTCTGGACGACGACGAAGCCGCAGCCGTTTCCCTGTCATTTTCAGGGGCAGAGCCGCCAGCCGACGAGACAGCAGAAGGCACTGGTGAGGCCTCGGCTGAGGCAGCCGAGGAAACTGCGGACATCGAGACGGACGACGAGCAGCCAGCCGACGAGCAGCCAGCCGACGAGCAGCCAGACGACGAGCAGTCAGCCGACGAGCAGTCAGCCGACGAGCAGTCAGCCGACGAGCAGTCAGCCGACGAGCAGTCA
>CAXMPL010000006.1:0-5328 GCA_964195125.1 uncultured Kiloniellales bacterium
GCCGGCCTGTTTGGCCCGCTCCACGTCGGCCTCGTCCGCAACGCCGGACAGCATCACGATCGGTGTGTTGGCGTGTCGCTGCCGGACCATGTGGACAAGGGCGACTCCGTCGGCTCGCGGCATCGAGAAATCGACAACCAGGGCATCGAACGTCTCGCTCTGCAACGACCCGAGGGCATCGGCAACGCTGCCGGCCACCGAGGTCATGAATCCTGAGGTCGCCAATGCCGACGAAACCACCTGCTGCACGCCGAGCGAGTCATCAACGATGAGCACCCTCGGCGAGGCGAACGTTGGGCCGTCGGCGGCGAGCCGTCGCTGCCGCTCGACCAGGCTTGCGGTGTCGACGACCAGGGCCACTTCGTCTCCGCCGAGCAGGGCGGCACCAATCACGGTCTCGGAGCCGGCAAGGAGCGCCCCGAGTTCCTTCGCTGCCACTTGTCGGGTCCCCAGCACGCCTTCGACCGCGAGGGCCACCTGGCCGACGGAGCTCGAGACCACCACCACGTGGGTGGGTAGCCGGCTGGTCGTGAAACCTACGACATCGGCGAACGATCCGAACGGAACCTCATGTTCGTCCCAACGGATAACCGTGGCGTCGTCGGTGACGGTGATGGCGGCCGCGCTCATCGGGATGACCTCCTCGACGGCAGCCGCCGGAATGCCCCAGGTGAACGCCCCCGACACCACGAGCAACGCACGCTGCATGGCGCGATGCACCGGTACCGTGATCGTCACGCTCGTCCGTTTGTGCGGGACACTCTCCACCCTGAAGGATCCGTTCAACGCCTCAACAGCGTCGCGAACCAGGCCAAGTCCCATGCCGTCTCCTGCGAGCTCTCCGACTTCCTCCAAGGTCGAGAACCCGTCCTGATACAGCAGGGCGCGCATCCGATCTGGTGCAAGCTCAGCGTCGCCATCGATGAGGCCGTCGGTAATCGCCTTGTCCCTGATGCGGTTCCAATCGATCCCGCGTCCGTCGTCGGTGACGACAAGCTTGAGGCTGGTGTCTTCCTCCGATGCAACTACGGAGATCACCCCGGCGCCGGTCTTCTCGACACCGACGCGGGTAGCCGCGTCCTCGATGCCGTGCACCACACCATTGACGACCAGCTGCCTCACCGCGTCGTCCAGCATGTCGAGCACCTGACGATCGATGAGGATCTCGTCACCGCGGATGTCCAGGCGCACCTCGTTGCCGGTCTTTTTCGCCAGGTAGCTAACGAGTTGCGGAAGCGTGCCCGTAATTTCGCTGAGTGGAACCGAGGCCAGCTGGAGACCTTCGGTCTCGAGAGATTCTGCGAACTCGGCGATCGGGTCGACGGCCTGTTCGATGGCGGCGACCCGCTCCGCGAAGAACGGATCTGCAGCGACATCGCTGCCGAGCTCGCCAAGCTGCGCCTTCAACGCGTCGACATCTATGCGCATCGTCACCAGGTGGTTGACCAGGCCGTAGAGGCGGCCGGCGTTTACGTTGATTATCTCCTCGGCAGCCCAGTCCTGTACCGAGGCGATCAGACCACCGAGATCGGTCAGCGCCTCGTCGACCTCTCCCTCTCCGCGGGGGCCGGGACTGGGCTTCTCCGCCACCGCAACCCGACCTTCGGGTGTCGGGAATTCGATCACCGAGGCAGTCTGCTCCTCAGGAGGGGAGCTGGATTTGCGAGAAGGAGGTGAGGGAGGATGCTCTGTCGTCGGTACGGATGGCTCCGACTCGGCTTTCTCCTCAGACGGCTCGGGCTCTGGCTCGTCTCCAGCCGTCTCGGGCTCCGACTCGCCTTCCTCCGAATCGTCTTCCTGCTCTTCCGAGGCCGCCGGATCCGGCTCCTCTTCAGCATCGTCTTCCACAGTTTCGTCGTCGTTCGACTCGTCTTTCTGCGACGCCTCCGATGCGGGCTCTTCGGCCCCAGATCCTTCGCCGCCACTCTCGGGTTCGTCGTCAACGACCTCCAAGCCAGCCTTCTCATCCGGCATCGGAGTTGTGCTCGGTGGCCGCGGCAACTCCTCGGGGAGCTCCTCACCCTCGAAGTAGTCGAGGACTGCGGCCATCGCCTCGTCGAGTTGACCTGGATCGGTGAGCGCACCAGGCAATGAGTTGCTCAGACCTTCGAGAATCCGGCCAAAGATCGGAAGCGGTGTGATGTCGCCGCGCTGGATCCAGCGCCAGATCATTTCCAGCATCTCGCCGGCGGTGGCGACATGGTCGTACCCCATGACCCGGCCGGTTCCCTTGATCGTGTGTCCCTCGCGCAACAGCTCCCCGGCGATCTGCGGGGTCATGTCTCCATTGCGAAGAGTTCGCGCTCCGTTGGCAAGAATCGCCGACCGCTCAGCGACCTCGCCCACGAACATCTCCTGCAACTCTGGGTCGTCGCTCCAAGTCACGCGTCACCTCTGCCCCACGAAGATCGTTGGCTCCATTCGATATCGACGCACTACGCATAGGTCTTAAGACCTATATCGGGACCAAGTGACTAGTCAGAATGTTCAGCTGCTGGAGCCATGACGGTTCCACGTCGCAAGACGCAAGAAGCCGAGGACTTGTGACTTGCGACTTGCGACTCATTACTCCCATTCGATGGTGGCAGGAGGCTTCGACGACACGTCGTAGGCCACGCGATTGATTCCAGGGACCTCGTTGATCACGCGTGACGAGATGGTGGCCAGTACCTCATATGGGAGCCTTGCCCAGTCGGCGGTCATGGCGTCCTCCGAGGTCACGGCACGAATGATCAGCGGGTAGGCGTAGGTGCGCTCGTCCCCCTGCACCCCGACCGTGCGGATGGCGGGGAGCACCCCGAAGGTTTGCCACAGCGACCGATACAGACCCGCCCTCCGGATCTCCTCGAGCACGATGGCATCTGCGGCCCGCAGGATGTCCAGGCGCTCTCTGGTGACGTCACCGATGATCCGGACGGCGAGCCCTGGGCCGGGGAATGGCTGGCGCCACACGATCTCCTCGGGCAACCCAAGCTCCTCGCCCACGGCGCGGACTTCGTCCTTGAACAGGTCTCGCAGCGGTTCGATGAGCTGGAGATGCATGTCGTCTGGGAGACCGCCGACGTTGTGGTGGCTCTTGATCTTGGCGGCATCCTTGGTGCCGGATTCGATCACATCGGGGTACAGCGTGCCCTGTACCAGGTAGGCGGCGTTGTCAATGTCTTCCGCCACCTCCTCGAAGATACGAATGAAGGTCTCGCCGATGATCTTCCGCTTACGCTCCGGGTCGGTGACGCCGGCAAGGGCTTCGAGGAATCGGTCCTCCGCCTTGACGTGCACCAGGTTCATGTCGAACGTGCTTCGGAACGTCTCTTCCACCTGCGCCCCTTCGCCTTCCCTGAGTAGACCATGATCGACAAATACGCATACCAACTGGTCACCAACTGCGCGGTGCACCAAGGCGGCAGCAACAGAAGAGTCGACGCCGCCCGATAATCCGCAGATCACCGAGCCGTCGCCAACCACGTCACGTACCGCGGCCACCGACTGCTCGATGATGCCGACGTGGGTCCAGCTAGGCCTCGCCTGGCAAACGTCGTACAGGAAGTGCTTGAGCATCTCCTGTCCGCGGGGGGTGTGGGCGACCTCGGGATGGAACTGCACGCCATATAAGCCACGGTCCGGAGCCTCCATTGCCGCGACCGGTGAATCGGCGGTCGTTGCCGTCACCATGAACCCATCTGGAGCCGCGACCACAGCGTCTCTATGGCTCATCCATACCGTCTGCTCGTCGGGGAGGCCTTTGAACAGGGCGGACGATCCGGAGGCGGTGAGATCGGCGGAGCCGTACTCGGCGATGTCGTTGCGCTCCACGATGCCGCCGAGGCTGGCGGCGATCACCTGGTGGCCGTAACAGATACCAAGCACGGGGATGTCGAGGTCGAGCAACGCATCGTCGATGCCGTAGGCATCGGGCGAGTACACCGATGCGGGTCCCCCAGACAGGATGATCCCAAGCGGATGGCGATCGCTCACCTCGGCCGCGGTGATGTCCCTGGGGACAATCTCGGAGTAGACGTGGGCCTCACGGACGCGCCGTGCGATCAGCTGTGCGTATTGGGCGCCGAAGTCGACGACGAGTACCCGGTCGAAGTCGTCGCCCTGGGATGCATGGCCGGCCGGCGCCACCTCAGCCCATCCCGACGCCCTGTGACCGCTGCAGGTGCTTGCCTTCGGTCTGCATGGCCGGGGCGACCATCACCTCGGCCTTCTGGAACTCCTTGACGTTGGCGTACCCGGTGGTTGCCATCGAGGTGCGCAACGCTCCCATCAGGTTGCGGCGGCCGTCGTTCTCATGCGCCGGACCGACGAGGAGCTCTTCGATCGACCCCAACGAACCCACCCGGACCCGCGAGCCTCGTGGCAGGGTCGGGTGGAAGGTCGCCATCCCCCAATGCATGCCGTTTCCGGGGGCCTCGTCGGTTGCCGCAAACGGCGAGCCGAGCATCACCGCATCGGCTCCGACGGCTATGGCCTTGGCGATGTCCCCACCGGTGCGCATGCCACCGTCTGCGATCACGTGGACGTAGCGCCCGGTCTCTTCCAGGTAGCGAGTGCGAGCACCCGCCGCGTCGGCGACTGCTGTGGCTTGGGGAACCCCGATGCCGAGCACGCCGCGGGTGGTGCAGGCGGCGCCGGGACCTACACCGACAAGGACGGCGACGGCACCGGTTCGCATCAGATGGAGGGCGCCAGGATAGGAGGCAACGCCACCGACGATCACCGGCATCTCAACCTCGCGGATGAAGGCGAAAAGGTCGAGCGGCTCGGTGCGGGAGGACACGTGCTCTGCCGACACCACCGTTCCTTGGATCACCAGGACATCGAGCCCACCCTCCTTTGCTTGGTCGATATATTCGGTGACCCGCTGCGGTGTCAGGCTCCCCGCCGCAATGACCCCGCTCTCCTTGATCTCGGCGACGCGCTGGGTGATCAGATCCGGCTTGATCGGTTCGAGGTACAGCTCCTGCATTCGCCGCGTGGCCTTCTCGTCGGCGAGCGACGAGATCTCCTCGTAGACGGGCATCGGGTCTTCGTATCGGGCCCATAAGCCTTCGAGGTTGAGGACCGCCAACCCTCCGAGCTGGCCAATGGTGATCGCCGTCGACGGGCTCACCGCCGAATCCATCCCGGAGGCAAGGAGCGGGAGATCGAACGTGAAGGCGTCGATCTCCCAGGTGAGGTCGACATCTTCGGGGTCGCGCGTACGCCGCGAAGGGACGATGGCAATGTCGTCGAACCCCCAGGCACGCCTTCCCGATTTTGCGATGCCGATCTCGATCTCCATCGAGCCCCACCTCCAAGTGACGCCAGCGCGTGTGAGAGTAG
>CAXMPL010000007.1:0-5992 GCA_964195125.1 uncultured Kiloniellales bacterium
CCCGTCACATCCCCCAAAAGGGGAGGAGATGGCCACATCGGTCTCTCCCCCTCTTGCGGGGAGTACCGCCCGAAGGGCGGTGAGGGGGGCTTCCCCCACAGGGACGGAGGCTTGGTCAAGCCCCCTCCGACTTCGGCGTTCGGCCTCAGCCACCTCCCCCAAAAGGGGAGGAAACAAACGGCACGCCGATGGAGGTTTCGCCTTCCAGCGCCACCGTTCACCAAGAGGAAGCGGGACCCGGGGACCTGCGACTTGCGACATGCGACTCAACTAAGCCCCCTCCGTCACCGGCTAACGCCGGTGCCACCTCCCCCAAAAGGGGAGGAAACGGACCCCCGACTCACGCCTCGCGACTCACGACTCGCGACTCATTCCGGCCACCAGCCGGCACGTGCCACCGCGGAAGGCAGGTTCTTGCCAAGCTGTTCGCCGAGCCAGTGTCCGGTGGCAATCGTTGCTTCGTGGTCGATGCCGGTGTGGACGCCCATCCGCTCGAACAGGTACAGCAAGTCTTCCGTTGCCACGTTCCCGGTTGCGTTGGGCGCATATGGGCAGCCGCCGGTACCACCCACCGAGGCGTCGAGCACGGGGACTCCGGCCTGATACGCGGCCACCGCGTTGGCGGCGGCGGTGTTGCGAGTGTCGTGGAAGTGGCAGCGAACCACCGCATCGCCGACGACGGAGCGGACCGACTCGATTGTGGCGGTCACCTGGGTGGGAACGGCGACGCCGATCGTGTCGCCGAGCGCGATCTCGCCGGCTCCGCTCTCCGCGGAGCGACGAGCCAGCTCGACAACAGCGTCGACCGGCACCTCTCCGTCGTATGGGCAACCGAAGGCAACCGAGATCGTGACACTCGTCGTCCTCCCGGCGTTCACGGCATCGGGGAGCATCGCTTCGATGTCCCACATCGTCTGGTCGGGCGACACACCGGCGTTTGCGGCGTTGAAACCTTCCGACGCCCCGACCACGAAGTTCACCTCGTCGACGGTGGTGGCGAGGGCACGATCCAGGCCGCGCCGGTTCAAGACCAGCCCGATGTAGGACGCCCCGTCCGGGCTAGGACCGAGCCCGGCAACGACCGCCTCCGCGTCTGCCATCTGCGGCACCCGATCCGGGTGCACGAACGACGCCACTTCGATTCGCGATGTCCCGGCGGCTACCAGACGGCGGATCAGCTCCACCTTGGTCGGCGCGTCGAGGATCGCATCCTCGTTCTGCAGCCCGTCGCGAGGCCCCACCTCGATTATCTCAACAAACGGTTGATCTTGGGCTGCCATGTGATCCGATCGAGCTGGCTGGTGCGTATTACGTATTACGTATCACGTACTACGAATTCGTAATACGCCCTAGGTAATACCGAGACGCCGTGGGGCGTCGCTCACAGATTTCCCCGCCTTCCTTGCTCCCTTTCGATCGCCTCGAACAGCGCCTTGAAGTTGCCAAGGCCGAACCCGGTGGCACCACGCCGCTCGATGAGCTCGAAGAACACCGTTGGCCGGTCCTGGAGCATCTTGGTGAACATCTGGAGCAGCTGCCCGCCCTCGTCCGAGTCGACGAGGATCCGATTGGCCATGACCCGATCCCAGTCGGCATCGAGGTCGGGGACTCGCGCCTTGGCTTCGTCGTAGTACTCATCCGGTACGTGGATGGTTTCCAACCCGCGGGCGTGCACATCCTCCATCGTCGTCTGCAGATCGTCGGTTGCCATCGCAATGTGCTGCACCCCTGCTGAGCGGTAGAACATCAGGTATTCCTCGATCTGGGATCGCCTCTTGGCATCAGCCGGCTCGTTGATTGGGAGTTTGATGATCCCTTCCCCGTCCCACATCACCTTTGACATGAGGGCGGTGTACTCGGTGGAGATCGCCTCGTCATCGAAGTGCTTGAGCATGGTGAAGCCGAAAATCTGCTCGTACCAGTCGACCCACTGATTCATGTCCTCGACGTTGGCAACCACATGGTCGATGGTGTGCAGCCCCGCCGAGACCGCGATGGGGTCGTTGCGAGGTTCGAAGTCGTTGAACAAACCGTCGCGCTCGACGAGCGAATGAATCGTATCTCCGTACGCCTTGATGCCGCCGGCAACCACCCTGCCACGATCGTTCTCGGTAACAAACGGCTTGTAGGCGACCTCGGCCCCGCGATCGAGAGCGAGCTGGAACGCCTCCTCGGCGTCCGGCACCAGGAACGCAACGTCCTTGACCCCAGGGCCATGGAGAAGGACATGCTCGGCAACCGGGTGCTCCGGAACCTGGGCGCCGGTGACGATGAAACGGATGGCGCCCGACTCGACCAGGTAGGAGCTGGTCTCTGCGACCCCGGTCTCCGGTCCCCGGTAGCCGACGATGGAAAACCCGAGCAGGTTTCTGAGGAACATCGCTGTTTGGTAGGCGTTGCCCACCCACCACTCGAGGTGAGAGAAGCCCTGCAAGGGAAACGGGTCCTTGGAGGCGAATTCCTTGGCTCTGGCCCTGAGATCGGTGTCCATGTGGTCCTCCACGCGAGTTCTTCTCGATTATGCCACCCCCATGCAACAGGTCCTTGCCCAGCGCCGGCTGCGTACCATGGCGCCCGAGACAGCCGCCCTCCCCGACGGGGGGGAGAGACGCCACAGGAGAGTCGAAATGCCCTACTACCGCAGTGTCGGGGAGATCCCACCGAAGCGGCACACCCAGTTCGAGAACCCCGACGGTGGCCTGTTTGCCGAGGAGTTGATGGGCGAAGAGGGGTTCAGCTTCGACTCATCGCTGCTCTACCACAAGTATCTGCCGACGGCACTACAAGCGATCGAGCCGGTCGACATCGAAGACCAAGAGCTCACCCCTAATCATCCGCTCAAGCCACGCCACTTCCGCACCCATCAGCTCAAGGCGGGCGGCGACCCCGTGACCTCTCGTCACACCGTGCTGGCGAACGGCGACGTCCGCATCTCTTATTTCACCGGTAGCGAGGACAGCCCGCTGGTCAAGAACGCAGTCGGTGACGAGATGGTGTACGTCGAGGCGGGCTCCGGCACGCTGGAGAGCACGTTCGGGGCCGTGCCGTTCACCTCGGGTGACTACGTGATCATTCCAGCGTCCACGATCCACCGCTGGGTAATCGGTGATGCAGAGGAGCCGATGCGGGCGCTCATCATGGAGTCGACGGGACACATCGGGCCGCCCCGTCGCTACCTGTCGCGCAATGGCCAGTTCCTGGAGCGCTCTCCGTACTGCGAGCGCGACCAGCACGGACCCAACGAGCCCCTCGAGGTCGAGGGCGAGGACGTCGACGTACTGGTCAAGACCAGGACCGGCACCACCCGGTTCGTGTACAAGAACCACCCCTTCGATGTGGTCGGCTGGGACGGATGCCTGTACCCGTACACGTTTTCCATCCACGACTTCGAGCCGATCACGGGGCGCGTTCACCAGCCCCCGCCGGTGCATCAGACGTTCGAAGCTCCGAACGTGGTGGTGTGCTCGTTCGTGCCCCGTCTGTTCGACTATCACCCCAAAGCGATCCCGGCGCCGTACAACCACGCCAACGTCGACAGCGACGAAGTCATCTTCTACGTGGACGGCAACTTCATGTCTCGCAAGGGATCCGGGATCGAGGCCGGGTCGATCTCGCTGCACCCTGCGGGCCACACTCATGGCCCGCAGCCGGGAAGCGTTGAAGCCAGCCTCGGAGCCGAGGCGACCCAGGAGCTGGCCGTCATGATCGACACCTTCCGACCTCTCGAGCTTGGCCCGGGTGGACGGGACGCCGAGGAGGACGACTACGCCTGGACCTGGCTCGGCGGCCGGTGACCGTGCCTGTCAGATGCCACATGCTCATATGTCCGCACGGACGGTTGGGGTGTCGGTGGTGACGGTTCTCATCCCAGACGCCCGGCAAGAAATGTTCCGTGGGCTGATCGACTATGCGGGGCTGTTCCCACCAGCCTCGCGCGACATGGCCGGTGCTGTGGCCGGCTACCGGGCGGCCCGCGCCTCGGCTGAGGGATGGATCGCTGGGCGCTTCCTGTGCGCTGCCACCCGGCTCGAGGAACTCGCCGGGGTCCTCGTTGCGACGATGGACCGCGGCGACGCACCGTGGCCGATCGGTGTCGTGTTCGACACCGACCCTGCCGTGTCGGCTGCCGCGGCAGCGGCGTTCCACTCCGAGATGGAGCCGGCTGCGACTATCGAGCTTGCTGAAGCACGGATCCCGCCTGGGTCCGACACCGAGGCGATCAGACGGCTGTTCACGACGGCAGCCTCGATCACCGAAACCGTCGTCCCGTTCCTGGAGGTCCCTGGCGACGGCTCGATCCCGGCGACCGTGCGCGGTATCGCTGCGGTCGTGAGCAAGGTGCTTCGCCAGGGTGGGGCCAAGCTGCGCTGTGGCGGACTTTCGCCAGAGGACTTCCCATCCACCGACGAAGTGGCCGGGTTCATCGTCGCCTGCACCGAACAGGATCTGCCTTTCAAGACGACCGCAGGACTCCACCACCCGATCCGGCACTACGACGCGATCCTCGGCGTGATGCGCCACGGATTCGTCAACCTGCTGACCGCATCCGTCGCCGCCAGGGAGGGAGCCGGTGGACCGACAATCGAGGCCATCGTCGCCGACACCCACCCCGGGTCCTTCGAGCTCAGCTTCGCCGGAGTCGTGTGGCAGGGGGAGCGGATTGGCCCGAACGCGATCGGCGAAACTCGCAGCCACGGTTTCGTCGCCTACGGGAGCTGCGAATTCGAAGAGCCGGTGGAAGACCTGGCCGACCTCGGCTACCTCCCGTGACCTACGTCGTACCGGCGAGCGCTCGATCGTGGGTGCGGGTGCCCCAGGGTTCCGGCTTCCCGATCCAAAACCTGCCATACGGGGTGTTCAGCGGCGAAAACCGCAAGCCCCGGCCGGGGGTGGCGATCGGCGAGTCAATCCTCGACCTCGATGAAGTATCCGGAGCGGGCCTGCTCGACGCCCTCGCTCTGCCCGATGGAGTGTTCTCGACCCCATCCCTCAACCCGTTCCTCGCCCTGGGTCGACAGGCGTGGACCGCGGTACGCACCCGGGTTGCAGAGCTCCTCGGCGAGGGGAACGAGGAGGTCGCAGCGACCGGCATCGCCAACACGGCCATCGTCGCCCAACGAGACGTCACCATGCACCTTCCCATTGAGGTCGGCGATTTCGTCGATTTCTATTCATCGATCCACCACGCCACCAACGTGGGCCGCCTGTTTCGACCAGAGGAGGAGCCGCTACTCCCCAATTGGCGTCACCTCCCCGTCGGCTACCACGGTCGGGCGGGCACCGTGGTCGTCTCCGGCACGCCGATCAGCCGACCCACCGGACAGCGTCGCGGTCCGGACGGTGGACCTCCTGCGTTCGGTCCCTCGAATGCACTCGACTTCGAGCTCGAGGTGGGGTTCGTCACCGGCAACGGCACCGCGCTCGGCGAACCGTTGGCGGCAGGCGACGTCGAGGAACACATCTTCGGGATGTGCCTGGTCAACGATTGGTCGGCTCGTGATATCCAGGCATGGGAGTACCAGCCGCTTGGACCGTTCCTCGGCAAGTCCTTTGCGACGTCGATCTCGCCATGGATCGTTCCGCTGGACGCGGTGGCCCCGTATCGGGTGGACCCCCCGCATCAGGAGCCAGAGGTGCTGCCCTATCTGCGCACCGATGGGCATACCGGGGTCGACCTGCGGCTCGAGGTCGAGGTCATCCCGAACGGCGCCGAGGCAGGGACGGTGGTGACCCGCACCGGCTTCGCAGACATGTACTGGACGATGCCTCAGCAACTCGCTCACGCCACCGTCAACGGAGCAACCGTCCGTGCCGGCGACCTGTTCGCCTCAGGGACCGTCTCCGGGCCGGACCCGGGCACGCTCGGCAGCTTGCTCGAGATCACCAAGAACGGAAAAGTGCCGATCAGGCTCGACGACGGTTCCGAGCTCACCTACCTCGGAGACGGCGACACGGTGATCATCCGGGGTCGCTGCACATCTGAGGGCGCCCC
>CAXMPL010000008.1:0-4541 GCA_964195125.1 uncultured Kiloniellales bacterium
CCTCACCTGACCCGTCGCAGCCCGTGACCAGGCTGCCGACGATCAGCAGCACGGCCAGAGCCAGGCCGATTCGCACCCACTTGGTCATGTCACCCCTTGAGACTGGAAGGCGCCGCAGTGTAGGAGGCTCCGCATATGCGGGCGCGATCCGGTCGTTACATACCACCTATGCGGAGCCGTGGCCCGAGCGGCCCGCCGCGAAGCGGCGAGAGCGGGGAAAAACACCCCACCTCTGTCGAGACGGCCGGTCACATATTCCCCGCGCGCTCTACAGAGCGCCTGGCATCCAGTCGCTGAGCTGGAAGCTCTTTCTGGTGGTCAGTGCATGCTCCATTAACTCGTCTGGGACAGCGCCAACCGATCTGGCGACGGATATCTCGCCGGCCGCGGTGGCAACGGGCTGTCCCTCCGACAGATCGCACACCTCCCTGGCCCGAGCGGAGATCTCGGCGGTACCGATCGCCCGAGCCTTGTCGATAATGGTCTCTTTCGGCATCCCGAGGAGCGGCCTGAGCAGCGGTGTCGATGTCTGGTTGGAAACCGCAACCAAGTGCGCCAGGGTCTGGCTGGAGACCTGTCCAAGGGCATCTCCGGTGACGAGCGCCTGGATGTCTCGCTCCTCGGCGATCGTCGAAGCTGCCCGAGCCATCAGGACCTTCAGCGCAACCTGCCGCATGCGTGGCTTGACGTGCCCAAGGAGGCCATCCCTCACCGGTTCGAAGTCGACGAGGTGCACGATGGGGTCGGTTCCGTAGCCCCATCGCTCCCACATCGATCGAGCAACCGCCAGTGCGTGATCCGATTGGGCACAGTTCAGCGAGAAATGCACGTACTCGACCGGGCAACCGCGAGACATCATCATCCATGCCGCGACGATCGAATCGAACCCCCCGGAGACCAGACTGAGCACGGGCCCCTGACTGCCTATGGGCAGACCGCCGGCACCCTTGCGGTGCTGGGCAATGAGAAACGCCCTGTCGTCGAGAACGGTGACGTTGACCCATTCGTCCGGGTCGTCGAGGTAGACCGTTCCGCCCGCTTCAACCAGCAGGGTCCCGGTGCGTGAGGCCAGGTCGTACGACCGCCACTCGTGCCGGCCGCGTCGTTTGACCCGCACCCCGAACGTCTTGCCTCGCACCCGGTCCGCCGACCGCGCCGCGATTCCCGCGGCCAGTGTGTCGAGGTCTTCAGCAGGCACCTCTTCGACGGTGTCGATCGAGGCAGTCCCGAAGACCCTGGTGGCGGCGTCGACGACGGCATCGACGTGCTGATGCGGAGAGATTGCGAACCGATGCGAGCCGAGGCGTTCGACGGGCCCGTCATACCCGACGCTGTGAAGGGCCTCGGTAAGGTTGGCGACGACGCGCTTGATCATCCGCGGCTGGGTGCGACGGGATTTGAGAAAGATGTCCCCGGACAGGGTGATATGGATCATGGGATCGCTCCTGGGGCCCAGGCGCGGTTAGTTTACGTCGGGACGATGGGTTTCTGCCCGCGTTTCGGCTTGCTCACATCCAGCGCGGCGACGTTGTCACCTCGACGAGCGCAGGTCCATCGGTCACCGCCAACGCCTCGGCCAGAGTCGATTCCAGATCCTCCGGGTCGTCGACCCTGAACCCTCGGCCGCCGCACAGCTCGGCGTAGGCAGCGAAGTCAGGATTCACCAGGTCGGTTTGCCAGACCGGGCGCAGTGCCGAAACCTGTTCTCTACTGATCTTTGCCAACTCGTTGTTGTTGAGCACGATGTGGGTGATCGGCATCTGGTACTTGACAGCGGTGGTGAACTCGGCGAGATACTGCCCGAGACCACCGTCTCCCGAGATGGAGATCACTTTCCTGTGATCCCCAGCAGCGGCCCAGGCACCAAGCGCCGCGGGCAGGGCGAAGCCGATCGATCCCAGGTACCCGGACATCAACACATCCTGATCACCGCGGGACTCGAAGTAGTGCCCGAAGGCGTAGGTGTTGTTCCCGACATCAACGGCGAGCACCGCATCGCTCGCTACCAGGTCGTCGAGGACCCCGAAGAGCCGCGCAGGATGCATCCGACCTTTGGCGTCGAAGAGTCCAGCTCGTCGCTCCTTCTCGCTGCGCCACAGCTCCCAGCGGCGGGCGAGCGTTGCTCGCACCTCGGGGCGGTCGGTCGCGGGGAGAGCGTCGCGTATCGCGGCGACCGTACTCCGAATATCTCCCCACACTGCGACGTCTACCGGGTGAAACTTGCCAAGCGCTCCACGGTCGGAGTCGACCTGGATGGTTCGCTTCTTCTCGGAGATCCCTGTGTGGACGGCAAACGAGGCTCCAAGGACCAGCAGCGTATCTGATCGACCCATGGCGGCTGCGGCGACCCTGGTTCCCGACCGCCCCAGGGTTCCGGTGGCGAGCGGATGGTCATCTCCGACCAGGCCCTTCGCCTTGAACGTGGTGATGAGCGGGGCGTCGAGATGCTCGGCCAACGCGATCACTTCGGCTCGATACTGCCGAGCCCCATTTCCTGCGATGATTACCGGCCGCTCGGCGCCGGCAAGCATGTCGACAGCCCGCACCACCTCGTCCTGGGGTGGCCGGATCGTCGAATTGGCAACCCTTCCGGCCATCGGTCGGGGCGGTGGTTCCGCCAATCCCTCCAGTTCTTGGACCTCATCCGGGAAGATCAGATGGGCGACGGACCGGTCGACGATGGCGTGTTTGATCGCCAGCGCCATCAGCTCGGTTGCGTTCGTTGGCGTCAGCACGGTCTGGCTCCAACCGGCCACCGCGGCAAAGGCGTCGGAGAGCGGGATCTCCTGGAAGGCGCCGGGCCCCAGCACCTGTGTGTTGACCTGGCCGGTGAGGGCAAGAGTTGGGGAACGGTCGACGTTGGCGTCCCACAAACCCGTCAGCAGGTTGGTGGCCCCAGGGCCGGCAATGGAAAAGCAGGCCGCCGGTCGGCCGGTCAGCTTGCCGTATGCGGAGGCGGCAAACGCCGCCGCCCCTTCGTGTCGGATACCGAAGTAGCGGAGGCGGCCATCAACCTCGGCCTTGCGGAACGCCTCGGCGAGGCCGAGGTTGGAGTGCCCCACCATCCCGAACACAGTGTCGACGCCCCACTCGGTCATGACGTCGACCATCTGATCCATGAGCGAAGGCTCCTCGACGATCGTGGGAAGCTCGACAAATACGCCACCGTCGCGC
The DNA here is from genome assembly GCA_964195125.1 of uncultured Kiloniellales bacterium. Classification (GTDB taxonomy): domain Bacteria; phylum Actinomycetota; class Acidimicrobiia; order Spongiisociales; family UBA5794; genus JACZST01. The sequence goes on from CAXMPL010000008.1 coordinate 3,175, forward strand.
TCCTCGACCGCGTACGGTGTTGCCGCATCGTCGTATCCCCCGTCTGGCGGCTCTCCGGTGATCGGGTCGTACTCGTAGCCATGCCAGGGACAAATCAGCCACCCGTCCTCGATGGTCCCCTCCCCAAGCGGACCTCCTTGGTGCGGGCAGCGGTTGTCGAGTGCGCCGATTCCGCGCTCGGTGCGAACCAGGCATACGGCGCGGCCGCCGACGACGAGCGCCGTCACCTCACCGGGTGCTAGATCTGCGACGTCGACCTCGTGCCAGGCCGAGTCGCTCACGCGCCGCGGTATTCGTCGTCGGTGACGGGCCGGTCGGTCCATTCGGTCGGCTCACCCACGGTGATCGACAGGTGGGTCATCGGCGCATCCAGTGCCGCCCCGTGCCAATGCATCTCACCGGGAGGGATCTGCACGGTGTCGCCCGATGTCATCGCGGTGCGCTCCCCACCATCGTTGGCCACCAGCCCGTAGCCGGATACGCAGTAGAGGACTTGGCCTCCGGGATGCGAGTGCCAGTTCGTCCTCGCGTTGGGTTCGAAAACCACGCCGAGCACGACAACCTCCGAGGAGTCGTCCGGCTCGGCCATAGGCCCAAACCAGGCACGGCCGGTGAATCGCTCTTCCGGTGCCGGTACCCATTTGATCAGATCGGTCGATGTGAAATGCATGACTCGACGCTAGCGCTTCCTCGGGCCCTCGAGCACCGGAGAGCTGTTATCGAGCGGGATATAATGACCCGACCGCGATAGCCGACGCGCCGTCTCGTGGCGGGTCCGGGCTAACAAGGCCGACGAGTCGACGAAGGGTCGTATGGGACAGCCGATCTTGGTTCAGCGCCGTGTCCAGGGCGATATCGCCACGTTCAGCGGCGATCGGTCGCTTACCGGACAAGACGGCGCCAGGTACTTCGCAGCAGACGGGGTACCAGACAACGGGAAGCTGTCGGCCGCCATCGCCACTCGGTTTTTCGACCTCGACCCCGAAATTGACTATGTCTATGTGGCCTACAACCACGTGATGGTGAGACGGACCGGTGGGTGGGATGAAGGTTTGCTGGAGGCCGCAGACGAAGCCCTCGAGAGTTTTTTTGTGTTTTACGACGAAGAGACCGACCTACCGATCGGTGGCGTGGGAGCCGGGGTAGCGCTGGCACCGCCCGGGGCGGTAACGGACCTGTCCGACGAAGCCATGGACGCGCTGCGAGCCGAGCACTACAACTCGACCATCAGCTACATACGCAAGGCCGGCCACGACCTGTGGATGTTCGGGGTGCAGCCCGACGACGGTCCGCTGAAATATCAGGCGGGACAGTACACGACGCTCGCGCTCGGTTTTTGGGAGCCGCGCATCGACGATCGAACCGAG
>CAXMPL010000009.1:0-2376 GCA_964195125.1 uncultured Kiloniellales bacterium
GCCAGCGCCTGCTCGTCGTTTGTCCCATGCGATCCTTGGAGACGCTTCTGGCGCACCCAGTGGTAGCGAAGGTCCACCACCGCGGTGTAGCCCGTGGTTCCGGCACAGATGACCACCATTCCGCCGGGCTCACACACAAAAATGCTGGTTGGGATCGTCGCCTCCCCGGGATGCTCGAACACGATGTCGGGATTGCGACGCTCGCCAAGCTGGTCCCACACCGCCTTGCCGAAGGCTCGGGCACCAGCGGTCCATTCGCGCTGACCTTCGTTGTCATCCCAGTGTGGCGGCACGCCCCAGTGATCAAAACGTCCGCGATTCACATAGCCAACCGCACCGAGCTGCTTGCAGTACTCGCCGCGTTCGTCGCTGGAGACGACGGCGACGGCCCTGGCACCCTGCGCGGTTGCTAGCTGTATCGCCTGTGAGCCGAGGCCACCCGAGCCACCCCAGACGAGAACGACATTGTCTTCCTTGAGAGTGTTGCCCTCCCATCCGTGCAGCATCCGATAGGCCGTAGTCCCGACCAAAGAGGGAGCGGCGGCTTCCTCCCATGTCAGCCGTGGCGCCTTCGGCATCACCTGGTGTGATTGGGCGACGCAGAACTGGCCAAAGGAGCCGAAGTTGGTGTTGTAGCCCCAGATCGAGGCTGATGGGGCGATCATCGGGTCCTTGCCCGCGCTGATCCACGGGTCAGCTGGATTCCACCAGCCGTGGTGAGTGACCACCTCCTCGCCCACAGAGATTTGCTCCACAGCGTCTCCGACGGCGTAGACGATTCCCGAGGCGTCACTCCCCCCGATGTGGAAGTCGTAGGGCTCGCCGGCCTTCTGACGAGCCGCGATGACATCAATGGGGATGCCGCGAGCTGCCCAAACATTGTTGAAGTTGATACCAGCGGCCATGACCGCGATCAGAACGTCGTTCGGGCCGAGCTCGGGGACATCGACGACCTCTGGCTGAAAGGCGGTTCTGGGATCGCCGAATCGCTCACTGCGGACGACCTGGGCGTGCATCTGGTCGGGTAGCTCACCGACGGGAGGCAACTGGCCGATGTCGACAAGCTGGCTCATGTCGCGCTCCCGTAGAAGCGAGAATGGTGCTTCGGCACTGCGCTGGGTGTCGCGTCTATCAGGGGTCAGGCCGACGCGGTCATGTCGTCGGAAACCTCGCTCGCCTCAGCGTCGCCTGAGTCGGGTTCCTCTCCCCCGCCGCCGCCATCCGTCGGTGCACCTACAGATGGTTCTTCGTCGTCGCGCAGCGCACCCCGTTGGCGCATCCCGGCAACAACCTCGTCTGCGATCTCGGCGCGCTTTTCGCCGGGTACCCACTTCGGCAGCCGCGACTCGAGCTTGTCGCGTACCTCCGACTCGGTGAGGCCCTGCCAGTTGGCCATCTTGGCCGCAACGACCTTGGCCAGGACCGCTATGGCGCCAATGATCAAGGCAAGCTTTACAAGTTTCTTCACGAATGCTCCTCTCAAGGACCCACACAGTGTATGACGCTTCGACACCGTCGGGGTTCGGCGAAGAGAGTGGCGGCTGACGAAGCTGGGTCTGAACAGACACCTTGACATCGGTCCGTCGGTGGCGCGACGGTGCACACGGGAGGCTGCTCATGTCGCGTCTGTTGGCGGTTGCTCATCAGACATCGGAGTCGCCCGAGTTCGTCGAGGCGGTTGTTGGCGCCGCAGTGGCCGGACCAGAGGTCCGCGACGTTGTGTTGTTGATACCGGCGACCCCGGTGCGTCACTTCGCTACATCGATCGAAGGAGAGGCCGAGGTCGTGGCTAAGGAGCGAGCAGACCGTGCCGCGGAGCGCTTGCGCGGCGAAGGTGTAAGCGTGGTCGATGTGCTGATCGGTGATGCCCACCCCTATGAGGCTGTGATCGATGCGTTGACCGGCGACGAGTTCGACGCGGTGATCATCTCCACCTTTCCGCCGGGGATCTCGCGGTGGCTCGGCATGAACGTCGTTCAGCGGCTCGAACGAACGATCGATATGCCCGTGGTCCACGTCGTAGCAAATTGATGGCCGGGCCCGAATAACGGCGCCGCTGGGACGCGAGGGCAATACCGAATCCAGTGCAGCGGTGACGTCACCGAGGACAATCACCCGCAACGGGCTCAGATGCGGGCCAACTTTTTCAGAAAGCCGTGGCGTGGCCGCCGTTAGCTCGCTGTGTGGCGCTTTTTCACCCGACGGTCAGACCCCGGTGGCGATGTCGCGTCCGTGGGCGGTGAGTGACCAGATCACGAAGCCACCGATGGTGATCATGATGGCCGACCAGGCCGGCTGGTATGGGAGCCAGGCGAAGTTCGCCACCATGCTGAGCGCAACGATGATCACCCCGATGACCCGTGCCCACACCGCTCC
>CAXMPL010000010.1:0-15806 GCA_964195125.1 uncultured Kiloniellales bacterium
CGAAGGTTGTCGATCCTCTGTAGTCGAGTCGACGCCTTCGTCTTCACCGTGTCGATGGGGATGAAAAGGGTGTGATCCTCATCGATGGCGAAAACCACAGGAACCAAATCGACACCCCTATCGGGGTGCAACGTCCCCAGAACGGCATGTCGGGCCGCCTCGACGCGCTCCCAGGCCCCGGACTCGGTCATTCGCATCGGGTGATGGTACGTATGTGGAAGAGCCCCCACCCCGCCTCCGGCGTACTCGCCTCGAAAAAGCCCCCCTCCCCGCCCTCCCGGCGGTACTCCCCCCAAAAGGGGGAGAGACAGAAGCCCGCCACCCCTGCTCCCCCGGTACTCCACCCGCCGCGTCGAACTGTGACGAGAAACTGGGGGGAGAAACGGCGGCTCAGGCCAGCTCGGGAAGCTCGGACAACTTGCCGTACCGGCCTCGGAACACGAAATAGGCGACCAGACCCGCCGGGATCGGGAGCCAGAACTGGAACATCCGATAGGCGAGCGTCGCCAGCAGAGCGTCCGAGGCCGGGATGCCGGAGATGGTCAACATTCCGACAAGGCCGGCCTCGACGAAGCCAAGCCCGCCAGGAGTGATGGGGATCATGCCGAGCACTGCCGCCCCCGCAAAGGCCAGCAGGATCAGGCTCGGGCGCGGGTTGGCCCCGATGGCAAACAACGCAACAACGAGCGTCGCATAGTCGAGCAACCAGTTCAGGGTGGCCACGGCCAGGGCCCGTTGCCATCGCTTGCCAAGAGCAGCGACCACAAGGTCCCTGCTCTCCACCAGCCCGGCTTCGGTGAACGACCATTCCCGGTTGAATCGCTTCGCAGACCAGCTGACGATCGACTCAACCATCTTGCCCAACAGATGGAGCGGCCGATCGAAGCGAACCAACGCCACCGTTGCGGTGAACATCACGATGAAGAGAATGCTGCCGGCGATCGCCACCGGCAGCATCCCTTGAGGAATAGGAGCCGAAATCGCTGCGATGATCAGCGCCACCGCCGGAAGCGCAAACAGCACCAGATTGGACAGCACACCAACCGACGCCAAAGCGGCAGCGGCATGGGTCATGGGGATGCCTGATGCCGCCAGCATCCTGAAGTAGAACGCCCCGCCGGCGACGATCCCGCCAGGGGTCAGCTTCACCGCTGCGTTCGAGGTCAGCTGGGAGGTCGACGCGACAAACCACGAGATCCCGGGAACGGCGATACGGGTCAGCTCCCATAGCGCAACGAACGCCCCGGTCATCAACGCCGCCATCAGAAAGAACCACCGCCACTGGATGTCCTCCAGCTGTGGCGCCTGTTCGAACACCTCGAGCAGCGCCGGCAGGAACAGATACAGCGAGAGCCCGCCGATGGCCAGGAGCACGACCCGCAACAGCAGCCGTCCCCATGCGAACGGCTGCGCTTGTGTCTCTTTGGCCTCTTGTGACATAGATCGGTCTTTCAGGGCCAACAAACTAGCGACCTCATCGTCGAACCAGCGACGACCGACGACTTTCTGTCGGATGCCGGCTGCGCCACGATGGTCTCCGCCGCATGGAACGCAGCATCGTCCAACAGAAGTGGCCCCATTTTTCCCGCTCTTGGCTACGGGCCGCTCGGGCCACGGCTCGGCAAATTGCCTCGTCGGCTGAGACTGGATCGCGCCCTATATGCGAAGCCCTATTTTTCCCGCTCTCGGCTACGGCCCGCTCGGGCCACGGCTCCGCAAATTGCCTCGCCGGCTGAGACTGGATCGCGCCCTATATGCGGAGCCTCTAGGACCCGTCGCGTGGCTCGATGGCAGCAGATACCCGGAAGGGGCGGCTCCGCCTGATCATCGCCCTGTCCAACCGGTCGGTGTCCCGCTTGCGCGGCGCGGCATAGATCAATGCGATCAGAGAGATGAGAAAGGTGCCGTAGAACAGATCGACGTGCCCGGTGGCAAGGGCGAGGGCGAAGCCGAGCAGCATCGGCAAGAGCGCAAATGTGCTGGAAACCATCATGCGCCGCGTGTAGGCCTGCCGGATCTCCTCGTTGGAGTCTGCCCTGAGCAACGCTGCCGACCCCAGCGTGCGGTACCACAGCATCGCACCCAGGCTGAAAGCGGTGAATCCAACCACGACCAGTACCAGGAATGATGAAGCGTCACCATCACCCTGGGGGTCGGCGCCGACCACAATCATTGCTGCGACAAGGAGGGCGACCACGAACACGGCCCACTCGAGGGTCACCGGGCGCGGCCTGGCGCTAGGCAACAACGCCCAACTGCTTTCCTACGGTGGCGAACGCCTCAGCCCCGACGGCGAGGTCGGCGGCTGTGTGCGCCGCCGAGATCATCACGCGGATTCTGGCCTTTCCCTTGGCCACGGTCGGAAACGCAATGGCCTGGGCGAACACACTGTGGTCATCGAGAAGCAGACGGGACATTTCCCTTGCCAGGTGCTCATCGCCGAGCATGACCGGCGTGATCGGGGTCTCGCTGATACCGATGTCGAAACCGGCGGCGGACATCATCTCTTTGAATCGTCTTGCGTTCAACCACAATCGATCGACCAAGTCGGTCGAGGCCTCCAGCGCTTCGACTGCGGCGATACAGGCGGCCACGTCCGGAGGGGTCAGCGCCGAGGAGAATAGGAAGGGCCGGCCCCGCTGCCGCAGCCAGTCGACAACATGTTTGGACCCTGCGACATACCCACCGACAGCACCGAACGCCTTCGACATCGTGCCCACTTCGACGTCTACCCGGCCGTGGAGGTCGAAATGATCGACGATCCCTCGGCCACCGCGACCCAGTACTCCCTCGCCGTGGGCGTCATCCACCATCACGATGGCGTCGTGCTCGTCGGCGGCGTCCACAATCCGATCAAGTGGGGCAACGTCCCCATCCATGGAGAACACCCCGTCGGTGATCACAAGGATGCGGCGTGCCCCCTCAGTCCGCGCCTCGGCCAGCCGATCGGACAGGGCATCGACGTCGCCGTGCGGGTAGATCTTGCGCCCCGCCCTGGCAAGGCGAACCCCGTCGACGATCGAGGCATGGTTGAGCTCATCGGAGATGATTACGTCCTCGGCTTCAACGAGCGCCGGGATCACCGCCAGGTTGGCGGCGTATCCCGACTGAAACGAGATGGCCGCCTCGACCCCTTTGAACCGGGTCAGCGCCTCCTCCAGGTCGTCATGGATGGTCATGGTGCCGGCGATGGTCCGGACCGCCCCCGGCCCGATCCCGTACCGATCGAGCGCCGCCTTCGCCGCCCCTACCAGACGATCGTCGTTGCCCAGGCCGAGATAGTTGTTGGAGCAGAAGTTGAGCACGTCGCGCCCGCCGACCGACAGCCACGGTCCTTGCGGTCCGTCGATGGTGGTAATCGTGTTGAACAGACCCTGGTCGACGAGAGCGGCCAACTCGTCTCGCAGGTACGACGTCTTGTCAGTCATCTCGCCTCCGTCAACTCAGCGGCCCGTCAGCCAGCGACGGATCGGGGAACATGACGACCTTGCCACACTGGCCCGATGCCATCAGCGCAAACGCCTTCTCATAATCGTCGAGGGCAAAGCGGTGAGTCACCATCGAAGCAAGGTCGATCGCTCCCGATCGGATCAACCCCCGCATCTCCAGCCATGTTTGCGAAATCCGCCGTCCAACGATGCCGTACACGGTTGCGCCTTTGAAGATAACGTTGTCGTCGAAGTCGAATTCGATCTTCTTCCCCGGCAACCCGAGCATTGCTGCTACTCCACCCGGCTTGAGTACGGCGAACCCCGATTCGATCGCGGCGGGTGCCCCTGACATCTCGAAGAGCACATCGACCCCTTCGCCCGCGGTGGCGTCAGACAGCACAGCCTCGACATCGTCCTTGAGCGGGTTGAGCGTCAGGTCGGCGCCCATCGTCATGGCAAGGTCGAGCCGGTAGTCGGAGATATCGGTGGTGTATACGGCGCGGGCGCCCTTGGCCTTGGCAACAGCAATCGCCATCAGCCCCACCGGCCCGGATCCGGTGACGAGCACCGTGCGGCCGGCAACTTCGGCCACGGTGGCGGTGTGCACCGCGTTGCCGAAGTTCTCCTGCAGCGAGGCGATCGACAGCGGCATGTCAGGCGGTTCCGGGTAGGCGTTCTGGGCGGGAACGACGATGTATTCGGCGAAGGCTCCGTCGCGGTGGACCCCGAGCAGCTCGGTACTCGAGCAAAGGTGCCCTTGGCCGGTGCGGCACCAGTCGCAGACGTTGCAGATGAGGTGCGATTCGACGGACACCAGCTGACCGACCTCGGGTTCTACGACGTTCGCTCCCCGCTCTCTCACCATGCCGGTCAGCTCGTGACCCATGGTGATCGGGGTGACCACATGGTCGGCCGCCCATGGATCCCAATCCACGATATGGAGGTCGGTCCCGCAGATCGATGTAGCCAGAACCTCGACGAGCACGTCATCAAGCCCGACCTTCGGGATCGGGACCTCGACCATCTCAAAGCCGGGGCCGGGAGACAGCTTACGGAGGGCACGCATGGTCCAAAGATTAGGGCGAGGGGTGGCGGCCGTGACCCGAGAGGCACCAGTTCCCAATCCCCAGATCCTAGATCCCAGCTATTAGTCGGACGGTCGTCTTCCTTGTTACTTGCTACTTGCTACTTGTTACTTGCTACTTTTTACTAGAACAGGCTCAGCCCTCGACAGCGCCGGTCTTCAGCGGCGCGATCAGCTCCGGCACGTTGTTGGCGACCTTGTTGACCAGTGTGGAGACGGCATATTCGGCCAGGTCTGGGGTGTCGGCGGAGGCCAGCAGGTCACGGAGCGCATCTGTGTCTCCGGCGGACGGATCTAGCCAGGCGTCCCAGACGCCATCGGGGAGGATCACCGGCATCCGGTCATGGAGCGGCGAGACCACCTCGTTCGGCCTGGTGGTGATAATCGTGCATGTCCGGTATCGCTGCTCGGTCTCCGGATCCTTCCACGTCGCCCATAGCCCGGCCAGGGCCAGCGGATCACCGTCGGATCGGTAGATGTAGTGGGGGAGCTTGCCCTTCTCCTTGCGCTGCCACTCGTAGAAGCCGTCTGCAGGGATGACACAGCGCTTCTCCCGGAGCGAATCACGAAAAGCTGGTTTGTCGGCGACGGTCTCGACCCTGGCATTGATGTGCTTGGCCGCGATCTTTCGATCCTTGGCCCACCACGGCACCAGCCCCCAACCAAAGGTCCCAAGTTGGCGTTCCTCATCGTGGACGGCGACGGCGTAGACCTGATCGGTTGGCGCCACGTTCCACGAGGGTGGCAGCGGGTCGGTGCGCACAACATCGACCGAGAAATAGGTGGCGTAGGTCTCGGGATTCTGCGTCTGCACAAAGCGCCCGCACATGTGGCTCATAGTAAGGCCCCCAGGAACCCAGGGCTGGTGGGTCCGGCTACCGACCCTGCGAGCCCAGGGCTGGTGGGCCCATCCGGCTGTGTAGGCGTTCAGGTTGGGTACCGTTTGACCGATGAAATCGGAGATGGATCCTGCCATCCGCTTCAGCGCGGTCACCAAGGTCTTTGGACGGATACGCGCCGTCGAATCCCTCGACTTCATCGCGCCGACGGGTGCAGTGACGGTACTGCTCGGGCCCAACGGGGCGGGCAAGACGACCACCGTGCGGCTGACCACCGGGGCGCTGGTCGCCGATCGCGGCAACATCGAGGTGCTCGGGCTCCACCCGAAAACCGACGGCGACGAAGTGCGCCGTCGTACCGGTGTGGTCCCGCCCAAGCCTGCGTTCTACGACCAGCTCACCGGTTGGGAGAACCTCCAGTTCGCCGCCAGGATCTTTGCCGGCACCGATGCTTCCGCATATGAAGCCGCCGAGCGGTTTGCCATCGAGGATGCGCTCGACCAGGAGGTTGGCGGCTATTCGACCGGCATGCGGACACGGTTGGCCCTGGCCCGTGCGGTGATCCACGATCCGGAGGTCCTCCTTCTCGACGAGCCGACCGCCGGTCTCGACCCCGAGTCGGCACGCAACGTCCTCAACCTCATTGCGGAGCTGGCGTCGAAAGGCCGGTCCATCGTCTTGTGCACCCATCTGCTCCACGAGGCGGAAGGGATCGCCGACCACGTTGTGCTCATGAGCGAGGGCAACGCCAGGGTGGCAGGACCACCGAAGGAGCTTGCCAGTCGCTACATGCCGGATCCGATCATCATCTTCGATGCCGAGAACCGTCATTCGCTCAACCAACTCGCCGAATTCGAAGGGGTGATCGACGTGCAATGGAATGGCTATATTCACGCCACGCTGAAGGATCTGGACCGACTCCCCGACCTCATCGCCGACCTCGTTGACGGCGGCGCCCGACTCACCAGGGTAGAGCCGCTTGTCCCCACCCTCGAGGAGCTGTACTTCGAGATGCAGCGGAGCCACGAGGAACAAGACGTATGAGCTGGTCGCACGTCATGGCGATGGCGGGGGCGGATCTGAGGCGCCTGTTCAAGAGCAAGGACTACTGGATCCCCCTGATGCTGATGGCGGGCTTGTTCTTCGTCATCATCCCCTTCTTTTCGTTGTCGATGATCGGTTCGCTGGAAAATACCCAGTTCGTCGACCAGGTGACCCAGATCGTGGGCCAGCTGCCCGATTCGGTCAGCCGAGCCGTATCCGGCGAAACAGCAACGGCGCGAGCCTCGTATGTCGTCGCCGTGTTCCTGCTGGCTCCGATCGCGATAATCGTCCCGCTCACGATCTCGGCCGCCGTCGGCTCAAACGCCATCGTCGGCGAGCGAGAGCGCGGCACCGGTGAGTTCCTGGCCCACAGCCCGCTGAAGACGTCCGAGATCTACATCGGCAAATTGATCGCCAGCCTCGTCCCCGGGTACCTGGCAACGTTTGTCGGCTTCTCCCTGTATGCCGTCATTGTCAATCTGACCGTTGGGCCGTCGCTCGGGGGCTGGTTCTTCCCTACGAAGGGGTGGCTGGTGCTCATCTTGTGGGTGATCCCTCCCTTTATCGCCATCGCCCTGTCCCTGATCCTCCGCCTTTCGGCGCGGGTGCGGTCGGCAGCGGCGGCACAGCAGGCATCGAGCCTGGTCACCCTGCCCATCATCATCGTTTCCTATGCCGTCGCCGCCGGGGTGGTCGCTTCGCCTGACGCATCAGGCCTGTGGGTCGGCGCCGTTGCCTGGGTCATCGCCGGGCTCCTCATCACCAGAGGCGCCAAAACGCTGCAACGGGATCGACTGCTCGGCGTCGCCAGCGAGGTCTAAGAAGCGGCGGCCGGCTCTTTCGCCCTCCGCCAGGGAACCTTCGTCTCGCCGGTCGGAGCCTCCCACTTGAAGAGTCGAATGGCGAGGAACAGGCCGACCACGCCCCACACCGCCATGAAGGCGAGGTCATCCCAGTGGATTGCCGAGACGTCCCCTATCGGGCTGAAGCCGGCGATGAACGCGCTTGCGAAGTGCGAAAGCGGGAAGATGTCGGCGACCGTCTCCAGCCATTGCGGAGCCTCGGGGCCGAGAGGGATGAACACCCCGGAGATGAACGCCAGCGGGAGCAGTGTGGCGTTGGCGATGGCCGTGGCGGCACTCCCGCTCGGGGAGACGGCGGCAACGAGCAGACCAAGCGCGGCGAAACACCCGACGCCAACGAGGAAGGTGAGAACCAGTGACGGGATCGCTTCGGGGTAGATCTTGAGGCCGTAGAACGCGACGCCGACGGTGAGCATGAGGATCGTTCCCATGGCCGCGACCAGGGTTGCCGCTGCGACCTTGCCGCCGAGGAAGATCCACGGCGGCAACGGGGTGCCCCTGGCCCGCTTGAGGATGCCCTCGTCGCGCTGGTAGGCGGTGCCGATGCCAATGTTGACATAGCTCGCAGACACCGCGGCATACACGGCAAGCGCCGGGGCGTAGTACTGAGCGGTGCTGATGCCGAGATACTCGATTTCCTCGTTACCGAAGATCAGGGCGAAGATCACAAAGATCATCAGGGGGAAGATGATCGTGAAGAAGGCCGAGATGGGAGTCCTCGAGAAGATCCGCACCTCGTACCGCATCTGGTTCCACAGCAACCCGAGCGCCGATGGACGCTTGCTCACGATCCATCACCCCCGTCGGTCAGGTCGAGGTAGATATCCTCGAGCGACGGCCTGGTGACGGTCAGACCGTCGAGGGTATGCCCGCCGTTGACCGCCCACCCGGTCAGGACATGCAGATCGTGCGTCGGGTCATCGCTCTCCACCTCGACGGTGCCACCGATCACAGCGCTGACGGTGAGTGGCAGGGCGTCGATCGGGAGGTTGCCCACCTCGAACCGAATGACCGTGCTGGCCGTCTCGCGCCCGCCCAAGGTGTCCGGCGTGCCTTCGGCGACGATCTTGCCCCGATCGATCACCGCCACTCGGTCTGCCAGGTTCTGTGCCTCATCCATGTAGTGGGTGGTGAGCAGGATGGTCTTTCCAAGCTCGGTGAGGTTCCTGATCATCTCCCAGGCCTGGCGGCGAGCCGCAGGATCGAATCCCGTCGTTGGCTCGTCCAGAAAAACAAGCTCGGGGTCGCCGACGATCCCGAGGGCGACCTCCAGCCTCCGCTTCTGACCTCCGGAGAGGGTCTTGACCCGGGCGTCCGCCTTCTCCCCGAGACCGACGATGTCTATCAGCTCGCCGGTCCCCAGGCGCTCGGGGTAGTACCTCCCATAGGTTTCGATGGTCTCGGCGACGGTGAGCTCGCGCTCCACGGAAGACTCTTGAAGCACGATGCCGATCCGTTCCTTGAAATCGCGCTCATTGCGCTCGGGATCGAAACCGAGGACATCGACGTCACCCGAGGTCCGCTTCCGGTATCCCTCGAGGATCTCAACGATGGTGGTTTTCCCGGCCCCGTTTGGCCCGAGGAGCGCGAAGACCTCGCCCTCCTCGATAGCGAGGTCGACTCCGCGAACGGCCTCTACCCCGCCGTAGTGCATGACCAGACCGCTCACCGAGACCGCAGACATGGCACCCCTTTCTGCGCCGACAGGTTGGCACGGGGCCTGAAGCCGCGCCAATGGGCAGGCGACCGGCCGACACCGGCGGCAGCTGCGATACTGATTCCGAGGTTCAGGAAGGAGCACGGGTGGCCGCGCCACTGCAGCTGGGGAACAACCTGTGGCAGGCGACAGCGATCGCCTACGCAGAGGGCGACCCGATTCCAGTAATCGAGGGAACGACCCCTCACATCCGCTTCGAGGATGACCGGGTGAGCGGGGACGCCAGCTGCAACAACTTTTTTGGCCCCTTTGAAGCTTCGGGAACGGAGATCAGGTTGGGCGAGATGGCCACCACGCTGATGGCGTGCCTCGATGCGGTGATGGATCAAGAGCAAGCATTTCTCGAGGCGCTGGAATCAGCAGACTCGTATTCGATTGCCGGGTCGACGCTGGAGATGCGCTCCGGGAACAACGTTCTTCTGTTGTTCGAGGCTGTGCCTACGACGCTCAGCGACTCTTCGTGGCACCTGACCGGCCTCAACAATGCAGCGGAAGCGGTGGTGAGTGTCGTTGCCGACACCGTGATCAGCGCCATGTTCAACGCCGATGGGACGCTTGCCGGGTCATCCGGCTGCAACACGTATCGGGCAACTTGGGCCACCGACTCCGACCACATCGAGATAGGTCCCCCGATCGGTACCAAGAAACTGTGCGAGGCGGAGGGCGTCATGGAACAAGAGGCCAGATACCTCGAGGTGCTCGGCGTGGTGAGGACGTATCAGGTCGATGCCTCCGCCCTGGTGCTGTTCGACGACGAGGGGGCGCGACAGCTCGCATTTGCCAGGGCGGAGGAGTAATAACGAGTCGCAGGGCGCAAGCCACAAGTCACAAGTGGCAAGACTGAGGTGTCCCGTGTCTTGGGTCTTGGGTCTCAGTCCGCCCAGCGGTGGGGGCGCTCTCTCAGGCCTCCGAAACCGAGCTCATCACACAGGGACTCGTACCGTTGGCGGGGGACTCCCTTCCACTCCAAGTCGCCAAGCGAGTCGGGAAGGGGCACGTCGGTCCGCAGCAACGCCAGGTACCGATATAGCAGCGCCTTGCCCATGTGCTCGACCAGCGTCGCCGCCAGCTTGTCGGCGCCGCGCACCTTGACGTCCCACAGCGAGGCGTCGAGAGGGATGTGCTCGAGATGGCCGTAGCGAGCAAGGATGGTGGCGCTCGACTTTGCCCCCCACCCCGGGAGCCCAGGTAGCGCGTCTGCCGCATCGCCAACGAGCCCCAGCCAATCTGGGATCGACGCCGGTTCGACCCCGAACTTCTCGACCACAGCGCCGCGGTCGATGAACGATCCTTTTCGCCGGTCGTAGCCGCGAATCCGCGGGTCGTCGTAGATTTGGGACAAATCCTTATCCGGGGTCATTACGACCACTTCATCGACGTCGTCCACCCAGCGGCGAGCTCCCGTAGCCAGGGCATCGTCGGCCTCGTAGTCGTACATCGACCATACGGTCACTCCGATGGCGCGCATCGCACGCTCGGCGAGCGGAAACTGATCGAGCAAGGCCTGCTCGATCCCTGTGCCATCTTTGTACGGCGGATAGATCTCGTTGCGAAACGACTCGATCACCGAATCGAAGGCGGCGGCGACGTGAGTGAGCCCGGGCTCGGTGAGCAGGGCCAGGGTCGAGCCGACGATCCCGGCGGTAGCGCCTACCTCCATCCCGTCCGGTGCCTGCCGGGGTGGTACCCCGAAGTACGACCGGAACAGCTCGTAGGTCCCGTCGATGAGGTACAGCTTCACCGGCCCGACGTTACCTCACGCGTCATCGGTCAACCCGAGCGCCGCTTCTGCGCCCTCCAGGGTCTGGCCACCGCTCAACACGGCGGCGAAAAGGTCGCCGCGCTGGCGGAGCCGGTCCCACACGGTGACCACGGTGAAGTCCTGGGGAACCACCTCGTCGAGCTCCTGCCACAACACGGGCATCGACACTGTGGCTCGTTCCCGAGGCCGCACCGAATACACCGATGCCTGCGTCTTGCCTGCGACGTTCTGGTTGTGGTCGATGAAGACCCTGGGCCCGCGTTTTGCGATGTCCCATTCCATGGTGGCGACGTCGGGATCGGCGGCGACGATCAGCCTCCCAATGGCCTCGACGAATCGCCTGACCCGCCGATACGTGTAGTCGGCCTCGACCGGGACGTAGATGTGAATCCCGGTAGCACCTGACGTCTTTGGATACCCGGCCAGGCCGAGCCGCTCGAGCAGCACGTTGACCAAGCCTGCCACGTAGATTACCTGCTCCCAGGTCGCCCCTTGCTGGGGATCGAGGTCGAAAACGGCGAAGTCCGGATTGCGCGGATTGTCGGCTTGCGACAGCCAAGGGTGCATCTCGATGGCGGCCATGTTGGCCAGCCATACCAGGGTCTCGGTGTCGGTGGCGGTGATGAAGTCGATCGGCTCCCCCCGATGGGAGGAGTGGATCGGGGCGGAGACCACCCAGTCGGGCGTATGCGACGGGCGCTGCTTTTCGTAGAACGAATCCTCATAGATCCCGTTCGGGTACCGCGACATCGATAGCGCCCGGCCCACGAGGTGCGGGAGCAGCAGCGGGGCCACCGATGCGTAGTAGGTCACCAGGTCACCCTTGGTGTAGCCGTCGTCTGGGAACAGCACCTTGTCGACGTTGGTGAGGGCGACCTGTCGGCCCAGGCTGGTGACCACGGCCCCATCTCCGGCCGGCATGGCGAGGACCGACTCGGGGAAATGCACGAGGCCGGAGGCCACCGGCTCGCCGTTGCCGTGCTCGGACTGCGCAGCCTGCTGCTCCCCCTCGATGAGCGCCTCCTGGATGGCGTCGTGGCTCGACTCCTCCTTCGCCTCCGAGATGACGATCATTCGCAGCCCGGCCTCGGTGGCCGCCGCGGCCAGTGGCTCGGCGCGTAGAGATCCTTCCCCGTAGGGCAGATGGCGGATCTCTCCCGACGGGCCGATCTGGTTGTCGGTGAACTGGGTGTGCAACGGGTCGATCGCCCAACCGGGGAACTCGGAGCGAAGGAAGTCGATCACCGAGGCAAACGCCTCCTGCGTGATCAACCCGCCACCCGACTTGGCGTGCACATGCGCCCAGTCGATCACCGGTCGAACGAAAGCGAACTCCTTGGCGATGAGGGCGATGTCCCCGAGCGAACCAAACCCCCGGTCGGTTCCCGAAGTCTCCAGACCGAGGGCGACCCCGAGGTCTCGAACCTTGGGCTCGATCGTCGACAGTCCGTCGGCAACGAGGTCATGGAGGTCATCGGGCTCGCGTCCGCCGACGTTGCCGGCGTGGGAAACGATGGTGTGGGCGCCGAGCGCTTTGCCCAGCTTCATCGTGTGCTCGAGGCCGGCCAGGGTCTGCTTGCGCTTGTCTGGGTCCTCGACGGTGAGGATGGCGAAATAGGGCGCATGGACGGAGAGGGCGATGCCCCGCTCGGCTGCCAGGTCGCCGAAGGCCCGGCAACGGCGCTCTTTCCAGGGGAACCCGTGGACGAAGGACAGTTCGTATGCCCCGTGGCCGCGTTCGACGATGCCGTCGAGGAACGCAGCGTCGTCCCCGTCGGGGGGGAGGCCTGAGATCCCGAACCTGATCATCCCTCGACGCTATCGCATCCCGCGGTGCTGAGGGCAGCCTGGTCACCTCGGGTAGTCGAAGGCGCGACGTTTCATCGTCGTCGCTTCCCTGATTGCTACCCTGAACGGGCCATGACCTCGAGCAGCGATATGGTCAAGGCAGCGCAGGACGCGCTGCATACACCGGAAACGAGTCCAACACGACGCTTGGCAGTGGTGACCTGCATGGACGCCAGGGTCGACCCGTGGAGGATCTTGCGAGCCGCGCCCGGTGAGATCAACGTGATCCGAAATGCGGGCGGGTTGGTCACCGAGGACGTGATCCGGTCCGTGTTCGTCTCTCAGCGCGAGTTGGGGACCAACAGGGTCATGGTCTTGATGCACACCGATTGCGGGATGGAGGGCGCAGACGAGGAGGCCATTACCGACGCGGCACAGGAGGAGCTTGGCGCCAAGGTGGACTTCCCCCTTGGGAGCTTTGACGAGGTCCGCGCGGAGCTGGGGCGCGGGGTTGCCGCCTTGCGGAACCACCCCCTGATCACAGGAACGGTGACCGGTGCGATCTACAATGTGACCGGCGACGCGGTGCACACGCTTCCGATCTGATCTTCCATCGGGTCTCCGTTTCCACGCCGGGCTCATCACTATCCTGCGTATGTAGGGCCTGTAGCTCCAATGGCAGAGCAGCGGACTTTTAATCCGAAGTGTGTGGGTTCGAGTCCCACCGGGCCCACTGCCAGAAGCCCTTGGAGCAGAAGGGTTCATTCGAAGGCGAGACCCCGACGTACGCTTCCCTAGAGCCTCGATGGTCACAGAATGGTCACAGATTCCGCCGCTCGTCCAGCGTTGCCCGTGGCGGAGTCACCTCAGACATCGGCGTGGACCGCACAACATTGCATCGCTGGCAGAAGGAGCCTCATTTCGAAGCAGCGATGAATCACAGAAGAGAGGAAAATGCGGCGAGCTGCGAGCGCGCGGATCGAGGGGCTCCAGTTCGCGGCACTTCACGCGGTCGAGAACGCGGTTTCCGCCGGAGATCAGCGCGCGGCGCTCGCCGTTCTACGCGGTGTTGGCTTGCTCACAGGTCGCCCGCAGATAATCGGGCTCACGGACCCGGATCGTCTAGCTCGACAGAACGAACTCAAAGGGCAAGAGGAGAGACTCTGGGACGATCTCGCCGTCTACGTCGGGCCCAAGTAGCTACGCCCAACACGTTCACCAAAGCCACCTGTGACCCTCTGCAGCAAGCACAGCCCTCCGTTCCTCTGCATCCGGAATGATGCGCTTGAACTCCCGCCAGAAAGACTCATCGTGTGAGGGATGGCTGAGATGGATGAGCTCATGCACGACGACGTATTCCGCCAGGGCCCGTGGCAGCTGCATCAGAGCCCAGTGGAAGTGAAGCCGACCGTCTTGGCCGCATGACCCCCACCGATACCCGAGAGCACGAACCTCGAACGTGGACGGTCTTGCAGGAACCCGGTTCGCGAACCGATTGATCCTCTCCTCTACCCATTCGTACGCCGCATTCCGATACCAATTCTCGAAGTGGTCACGTCCATGAGGAACCGCTTCGCGAAGAAGCTTCCATCGTCCAGATTCGAGCCTGAGCGGCTCCTCTTGTTTCTCGACTAGCTGGAGTCGGTAGTCGCGACCCAAATACGGAAAACCTTCTCCAGGCACAAACTGCTTCGGAGAGGCCGCGTTCGGGCGAGATTCCACGAGTCGAAGCTTCTCGCTGACCCAGCCAGCCTTTGCCTCCAACAGGGCCTCGACACTCCTGATCGGAGCATCACGGGGCACCGTGGCGACTATCAGACCGTCCTGCTCGACCGAAAGGCCGATCGTGCGACGGCGTTCACTGCGTCGAATCGTGACCTCGAGACCGTGGACTTCGACCGATTCGGTCATGAGCGGCTCAGACGATCGTGGTTCGCGCGGGCAACGTCTACCAATTCGTCGGCAAGCCGTTCGACGGCTGCGAGATCGGTCGAAACCGCGTCCGTATCAAGCGCCTGGACCAGCCACTTGCGCAGCACGTTCTGCGCGTGTGGGTTAGTCCAGAAGCCAACAAGAGTGATCTCGGCTCTGATGTGGTCAACAACGTCAACCGTCAGATCGACAAGACGGGCATCCGCTTCTTCATCTCGAGCCACGGGCATCTCTTGCTGCGATCGCGACTGCGCGACAGTCTGCTTGATGAGTGAGTCAAATGGCAGGTACTCCTCAGGCAGCCCGGAGGTGACTTCGATCTCACCTTCGCGAACGCTCTCGACCAGGTCCTCGAGCTCGACGACTAGCTGATCCCAACGGTCCTCCATGCGATCGATTATCTCTGAC
This sequence comes from uncultured Kiloniellales bacterium, assembly GCA_964195125.1. Lineage (GTDB taxonomy): Bacteria > Actinomycetota > Acidimicrobiia > Spongiisociales > UBA5794 > JACZST01. The sequence goes on from CAXMPL010000010.1 coordinate 14,869, forward strand.
AGCCGGTCGCTGAGTCGCTGATACCGCACTGGGTCCTCGTCATAGTGCTCAGAGATGTGGTGTCTGATGGCGTGCTCCATCTCCGACGCCTTGGCCCGAGGCGATTCTTGGGCGCCGACCTTCTCAGCGAAGCCGACGGCAGTGACGGAAACCGGAGGCACCTTCGGATCGATTCCAATCGATACGACGTGGTCATCGATAAGCATCCGCACCTTGTGTCCGACATCCTCGATCGAGAGTTGATCATCGCGATAGAGGTTTCTGGCGCGGATCTGGATATGGCCGAGAGTCTTTGCGTCGCCAACGAACGGCAGTCCCTCAGGTCGCGGGAAGACAAGATCCAGCGTTGAGAGGAATTGTTTTAGCTTCAAAGCGAACTCTGCTCGAAGCCGGTCGTCGCGCAGCAGATCGACGCACGCGACCACGTCATGGATGTCCTCGATCCCGCGCTCAGCGAAGAGACTCACAACGCGATCGCGCCGATCGCGCAGCTTCGGGATCTCGTCAACCAGGCTCCGCAGCGCACCCTCAATGTCTTCATCGGAGTAAGCCGCGAGGGCCTCGCTCAGGTGCTGAGCCACGCCGTAGTAGTCAACAACGATGCCCGCTTCTTTCACGTCGTATGTCCTGTTCACTCTCGCGACGGCTTGGAGCAACTCATGCTCTTTCATCGAACGATCCAGGTAGATCACTTGCTCGACTGGCGCGTCGAACCCTGTGAGCAGCATGCTTTTGACGCACAGGAAGGCAAGGGAGTCACCCTTTTCAGGATCGCCAGACCGAAGAGGTCGCTTGAATCGCTCCACACGATCCTCGACCTTTGTCGAATCGCTCCACTCGGCCCACGCCGGATCGTCGTTGTGGTCACTAGAGATGACTGCAGCTACTTCGAGCCCACGTATCTCGTCCACGTAGCCGGCCGCCCTCTCCAGGAATCG
>CAXMPL010000011.1:0-17688 GCA_964195125.1 uncultured Kiloniellales bacterium
CTCAGAGAAGCGCTGGGTCTGGTCGAGTTACGGTCGGGCACGGCTTATGTTGTGATCGCTTCTGCTGAGGTGGTGACGATGCCATTCGATCGGCTTGTGCGGCGGCTCGCCAAGGCCATCGAAGGGACTGAGGAGTAACGAGAGATGAGCAGCCAAACGCCGCAGAGGGTTTCGCCGGCCGCGCGCCTGCTCCTGCTGTTGGTGCGGGTGTACCAGAAGATCCTCTCTCCGTTCATGGGTGGGAAGTGTCGTTTCTACCCGTCCTGCTCGGTCTACGGGTATGAGGCGATCGAAATCCACGGTGCTGCCAGGGGTTCCTGGCTGGCGATCAAGCGGATCGGTAGGTGCCAGCCGTTTCATGAGGGGGGTCTCGATCCGGTCCCTGGGTCGCCCGATGATCGGTTGGGTACGGCTACATGACACCGAACTGGACACTGCTGGCCATTCCAATCTGGGACCAACTGGTCGATTTACTCGGTGCTTCCCTCAACTTCTTTTACCAGATTATTCCAAATCTTGGGATTGCAATCGTGATGCTCACGATCGGGCTGTCAATCCTGATGTTCCCGCTGACGCTGAAACAGACTCGCTCGATGCGGGCCATGCAAGAGATCCAGCCCGAGGTCAAGAGGCTACAGAAGGAGCTCAAGGGGAACAGGGAGGAGCTCAACAAGGAATTGATGGCCCTGTATTCGGAGCGTGGTGTCAACCCTGCGGCGGGATGTCTTCCTTTGATCGTCCAGATGCCGATCTGGTTTGCGTTGTTTTCAGTGTTGCGCAACACCGAGGACTACATCGACGCCGACCCGATCAACACCACCTTCCTCGGCATGGATCTCACCGTTTCCCCCAGCATGGCGATTCCAGATGCTTTCAGCAGTGGCGACATCCTGGCGGCCATTCCCTACATAGTTCTTCTCATCTTCATCGTTTCTGCCGGATATTACCAGCAGTATCAAACCACCCAGACCCGGAACGGTGACGACTCGGAAAAGACCCCGCAACAGCAGTCGATGCAGACGGTAATGAAGGTGATGCCGTTGTTTTTTGGCTTCATCACGTGGTCGCTCGATGCTGGCCTTGGAATTTACTTTGCGACGTCGAGCACGTTCCGCATTGGGCAGCAGTCACTGATCTACTGGATCGACGGCCGAGAGAAAGGCGGGGATACCGAGGAGCAGGCGGGGCCTGCCGAACTCCCAGAGGGTGATGAACCGCCAAGGGGGCCGTCCCCAAACGCCAGCAGGAAGAAAAAGGGCCGGAGGAGGAAGTAAGCCGATGGAGTGGGTCGAAGTAACCGGGAGCACCGTCGAAATAGCCGTGGAGGCAGCGCTCGAGGAACTCGGGATAGACTCGGTGGAGAACGCCGAGGTCGAGGTCCTTCAGGAGGCCACCGGCGGCTTCCTCGGCATGGGCAGCCGACCTGCCATAGTCAAAGTGGTCAGGGCACCGAGCAGCAGCAAGCGTCGCCGGCGTCGGGGGGGATCGTCGGGACAGCCTCAGCAACATACGCAGAACCAGCAGAAGAAACGGCAGCAGAAACAAGGTCAGCAGAAACAAGGTCAGCAGAAAGAAAGTAAGAAGCAGGCAGCGAAGAGCGGGCAACGCTCGCAACGTCGGCCGGCACAGCAGGATGGGAAGGGTCGAGCCATGGAAAACGGAGAAGCCGGTAATAAGACGGAGCGACCAGAGCCCGCACCGATCGAGGAGCAGGCCAAAGTAGCGACGGCATTCCTCGACGGATTGCTGGATGCGTTTGGCCTGGAGGGGGAGACGACGTCGCGAATCGAAGACGACGTGCTCTATCTCGACGTCCTAGGCGACCAGACCGAGGCGCTAGTCGGGGCAAAGGGTGCTGCGATGTACTCGGTGCTCGAACTCACCCGCACCACGGTGCAGCGCAAGACATTCGGTGCTCCACGTATGCGGATCGATATCGCCGGTTACGGTGCCCGGAGGCGTGAGGCCCTCACCATCTACACGCACCGGCTGGCCGAGCAGGTGGTGGCCGAACGGGGCGAGGTGATGTTGGAGCCGATGAATGCTGCCGATCGTAAGGTGGTACACGACGCCGCCGGTGAGATCGAGGGGGTTCGAACGCACTCCGAGGGCGAGGACCCACGACGGGCAGTGGTTATCTCACCGGTAGATGGCGAAACCGGCTGAACCCAGAGCGCGCAGCGATAGGTGACCGATCGTCTCGATTGAGGCCGAGCCCCTTTCCCGCCGCTGTTCGCTGCGGAACCCCTGATTTCCCGCTCTGGGCTACGGCTCCGAAGAACAGACGGATCGCGTCCTATTTGCGGAGCCTCTGGTTTTCCCGCTCTTGCCGCTTCGCGGCGGGCCGCTCGGGCCCGGCTCCGCATTGACCTCGTTAACAGTGACCGGATCGCGTCCTATTTGCGGAGCGCCATGTTTCCCGCTCTTGCCGCTTCGCGGCGGGCCGCTCGGGCCCCGCCTCCGCACTGACCTCGTTAACAGTGACCGGATCGCGTCCTATTTGCGGAGCCTCTGGTTTTCCCGCTCTTGCCGCTTCGCGGCGGGCCGCTCGGGCCCCGGCTCCGCACTGACCTCGTTAACAGTGACCGGATCGCGTCCTATTTGCGGAGCCTCGTAGCATGTTTCCCGTGAAACATACCGAAAGCGCACTGCGCCGCGCCGCCGGCTGGGCGGGGGTCGAATTGTCGGTCGACCAACTTGCCTTGCTCACCCGTTACGCCGAATGGTTGGTTGCGGAGGCGGTACCGGCCGGCGGGGTTGGTCCTGCCGAAGGCGCTCGAATCATTGACCGCCACGTCGCCGACTCGCTGGTATTCGGGATAGGCTGGGTGGACAACGTACCATCGACCCTCATCGATGTTGGGTCGGGGGTTGGACTCCCGGGCATCCCGCTGGCCATCGCCTACCCGGGGATTGCCGTGACCTTGCTCGATAGATCGGAGCGGCGCACTGCTCTTGCGGGACGAGCGCTGCGAATCCTAAGTCTGACCAATGCCGTTGCGGTGCAGCGCGATGTGAGTCATCTCACCAGCAGGTATGGCGCGGCCACATTCAGGGCCTCCCTGCCGATCATCGATGCCTTGGATGCGGCACGAACGACGCTCGACATAGGAGGCACCGCCGTCATCGGGCTCAGTCGGTCGCGTCCGCCCGCCCAGACCCCCACAGCTGAACCCGGAGAAACGATTCAGCTGCTGGAAACACCCGAAGGTATCCTTGACTCGCCAGCATGGCACCTTAGGATGACACGCAATTGAAAGGGTTCTGAGCCTTCCTATGCCAAACGCCACCATTGTCGCTGTCGCCAACCAGAAGGGCGGCGTCGGGAAGTCGACGACCGCCATCAACCTCGGGGCCGGGCTTGCGTTTCAGGGCGAACGAGTGCTTCTTGTCGACCTCGACCCGCAGGGAAACACCACAAGCGGTCTTGGCGTCGACCGCAGCGCCATCAAACACTCCACCTACGATCTCTTGGTCGACGACGTTGCGGCAGAGGACGTTATCGAGCCATCCTCGGTTCGCGACCTGTTCCTGGTGCCGGCCACGATCGAGCTCGCCGGCGCTGAAATCGAGCTGGTGTCTATGTTTTCCAGAGAGCATCGTCTGGAAAACGCCCTGAAAACTGTGATCGACGATTACGATTTCATCTTGATCGATAGCCCACCGTCGCTGGGACTACTCACCATCAATGGCCTTACGGCCGCAGACGAAGTGCTGATTCCCATCCAATGCGAATATTACGCGCTGGAGGGTGTCGGGCAACTCATGCGCAACATTCAGTTGGTGCAAACCAGCCTTAACCCTCAACTAGATGTCGAAGGTGTCGTGCTCACTATGTATGACGGGCGCACCACGCTTTCCAAGCAAGTCACAAAGGAGGTTAGGGATCACTTTGGGAAGAGGGCATACAAGACGGTGATCCCGAGGACGGTTCGCCTGTCCGAGGCTCCCTCGCACGGTGAGCCGATCGAGGCATACGACCGCATGAACCGTGGAGCCATCGCCTATCGCGAACTCACCAGCGAGTTTAGGAGGCGTCATGGCCGCACGTAAGAGCGGGCTGGGTCGTGGGTTGGACGCGCTGATCCCGGTCGATCTCCCTGTCGCCGGCTTTGCCGAGATTGATATTGCCGCGGTGCAGCCCAATCCGCGGCAGCCTCGGCATCGTTTCGACGATGAGGCGATGGAGGAGTTGGCGGCGTCGATCCGGGAAGTAGGGGTGCTGCAGCCGATTGTGCTCCGCCCAGGGGCCGACCAGGGCGCCTACATCCTCATTGCAGGGGAAAGAAGGTTGCGGGCTGCCGCGCTTGCCGGCATGTCCAAAATCCCGGCAGTGATCCGGCCGACAAGTAGCGATGAGCGGAACCTCACAGAAGCCCTCATCGAGAACCTACAGCGAGCAGACCTGTCGCCGCTCGAGGAGGCCGCAGCCTACCAGAACCTCCTGGAAGATTTTGGCATGACGCACGAAAACGTCGCAGATCGGGTCGGAAAAAGTCGCAGTGCTGTGACCAATACCCTGCGACTGCTACAACTGCCGCCCGCCATCCAAGGGATGCTGGACCGAGGGGAACTGTCGGCCGGCCATGCCAGAGCCCTGCTATCGGTCGATGATCCTGCCTACGCCCTCCATATCGCCCGGCGGGCGGTCGACGAGGGACTGTCGGTCCGGAGTGTCGAAGAAGCAGCACGAGAGCGGGCTGTCGCCGATGCGTCACCACCAAGCCGCAGACCCCGCCAGGCTAGGCCCGCCGCCATCATCGAACTCGAGGAACGACTGACCGATCGGCTGGGCACCGAGGTTTCGATCAAGCCAAAGGGCGAAGGCGGCAGGCTCGTGATTCGGTATTCCTCCCTCGACGATCTGGAGCAGATCTACCGAGCGCTGTTCTCCTGAGGTACTCCATGGAGGAAAAGCTCGATGATCTCTGCGGCGATCATCTTGCCGGTCGCGCTGGTCAGCAGGTCGGTGGCTACCACCACTGCGGGAGCACGGGTCTCACGCAGCATCGGAGTCGCTCTGGCCGCAACGGGTAGTCCCAGCCGGGAGCCGATCGTCGCGGCGAGGACTCGTCCCGCCGGGCTGGACGACAAATCGGTGCCGAAGTAGAAGGCTCCCTCTGCGAACCCGGCGGCGGGGGTGAGGGAGATCACGAGATCGGCGTCGAGCCGGTTGGCCCGCCTAGCGCGAACTCGCTCGGCCGGGAGGGTATCGATGCTACGCGACAGCAATGGCATCGCTCCGGCTTCACGCAATGTTGCGGATGTGCCCATGGCGGCCTGCCACGTCAGGCTCGCCGAGGATTCATCGGGGCAGGCAGGGTCGAGGTAGATGCGCGCCCCGGCGATCGGGTGAGGCAGCGAAGCGATCCACGCCTGTTCCCGCACCACCTCCCTCCCCCGTTTCGACGTCTCTCTCTGCATGAGGGCGAGTTCCTCGACCACGGCTGCACCGACGATGCCATCCTCCGCCATTCCCCGGTTGTGCTGGAAGTCGAGGACCGCGTTCAGGCTGGAATAGCCAAACAGGCCATCGACTTTTCCGGCATCGAACCCCAGCGAGTTGAGCCGTTGCTGCAAATGGGAGATGTCGTCACCACGCATCATCGGGACCCGTCGATACAACATGCGATCTCCGAGGCTGTATCCAGCATCGACAAGCGCCTGCCAGGTCTCAGGTCCCACGATTCCATCCCGTGGCAGGCCCCGGGAGCGCTGAAAGTCGGTGACGGCTGCGACTGTCGTGGTGCCGTAGACCCCCAGAGCGTCAGGATCCGTGGGCCGGCCCAGCGATGCCAGGCGACGCTGAATGTCCCGGACCGGCTCCCCGCGATCACCTGCGTGGAACTGTCTCACCGGCTCCTCGGTTGCCTAAGAGGCTCCGCAAAGGCGTCGCGATCCGGTCTGTGTCGGCGATGGTGTTTGCGGAGCCGTGGCCCGAGCGGCCCGTAGCCAAGAGCGGGAAACCAGAGGCTCCGCAGATGGGGCCCGATTTGAACTCTGTGGCGAAACCATTCCTGCGGAGCCGTGGCCCGAGCGGGCCGTAGCCAAGAGCGGGAAACGAAGGCGAAGCGGATGCGACCACCGGGCCTCAACGACCAGAGAACTCCGCTGAGCCGGGGCCCGAGCGGCCTGCCACGCAGTGGCAAGGGCGGAAAAAACTGGGCTCCAATTCTGTCGAGACGACCGGTCACCTATCGGTGCGAGCTCTAAGCCACGAACGAGGCGAGCTCGGCCTCGAGCTGTGTCCTGCTACGCGCTCCGACGAGTCGCTTCATCTCCTGGCCGTCCTTGAACACGATCATGGTCGGGATGCTCATCACGCCATATTGCATCGCGGTTTGCTGATTCTCATCAACGTTGAGTTTGAGGACGTTGAGTTTTCCAGATTGCTCTCCGGCGATCTCCTCGAGAGGTCCCTCCATCATCTTGCATGGCCCGCACCACTCTGCCCAGAAGTCGACGAGTGTCGGCGTGGACTCACCAACCAGTTCAGCAAACGTCGCGTCGGTCGCTTCGGTTGTGTTCTTTCCCATCAGTTCTCCTCGTGTGGACGTGTCAAAGGTTGAACCGTAACCGGGTCGTCAAACTTCCCACGCTTCTAGCAGCCGCTCGGCGTCCAACGCCGCCTCGCATCCCATCCCGGCTGCGGTTACTGCCTGCTGGTATACGTGGTCGACCACGTCCCCGGCGGCGAAGACCCCTTCGACCGAAGTCTTGGTGGTGCCGGGCTCGGTGACGATGTACCCGCCCTTGTCGAGCTCGAGCTCGTCCTGGAAGAAACTGGTATTCGGGTCATGTCCGATGGCGACGAACATGCCGTCGACCGCCAATTCGGACTGTTCCCCGGTCTCGATGTTGTTGAGCCGGACGCCGGTGACCGACTCATCGCCGAGCACCTCGACGACCTCGCTGTTCCACACGACGTCGACCTTCGGGTTGTCCAGGACTCGCTGCGCCATGATCTTGGAGGCGCGGAACTCGCCACGTCGGTGAACGATCGTGACCTTTGAGGCGAACTTCGTGAGGAAGCTCGCCTCCTCCATCGCGCTGTCCCCGCCCCCGACAACGGCCAGGTCCTTGTCGCGGAAGAAGAACCCGTCGCAGGTGGCACAGGCGGACACGCCATAGCCGCGCAGACGGTGCTCCCCTGGAACGTCGAGCCACCGCGCTGAGGCGCCGGTGGAGATGATCAGCGTCTCGGCCTCGTAGAGGTCCTCGCCGACCCACACCTTGAACGGTCGTTCGGATAGGTCGACGCTGGTGATGTCCGACGAAATGATTTTCGTACCGAACCGCTCCGCCTGCTTGCGAAACGCCTCCATGAGCTCAGGCCCCATGATGCCGTCTGGAAATCCCGGGTAGTTCTCTACATCGGTGGTGAGCATGAGCTGACCGCCGCGCTCGAACCCCTCGATCAATACCGGGGCCAGATCGGCGCGCGCGGCATAGATCGCCGCGGTCAGACCAGCGGGACCCGAACCGAGGATGAGAACCTTTTCTGTCATTGTCATTCCTGGCCCGTCTCGTCGTCTTTGGGAAAGCGTCGTATCCAAAGCAACGCTCCTACCACGATGAGTATGCCCCCGGTGATGGCGTAGGCCACTTCCTGGCCGACAAGCTCGCCAAAGGCTCGGAAGAATGCGACGAGCAGCCAGATCGTGATGAGGGCGCTGATGGTGCCGAACAACAAACCGAACGCCGCCCACGTGATCGACCGCTCTGCCCGGTCGACCGTTAGCGATCGGATCTTGACTGCGAACGATTCAAGCAAGTCCGCGATCTGCGCGGGGTAATCGCCGTCCTGGTTCGCCATGCAGGCGAGGTTAGTCCTGGCCCGACTTGGTCACGGTCCTGCCGAGGTCACCTGGCACGTCACGAGGTCGACGATGATCACCGTCTCGGCCCCTGTCGTCGCGTCGGTGATGACCGCGACCACGTTGTCGCCACTCACCGAGAGCGTACCGACCAGCACGGCCTCACCAATCACGCTACCGGCGGAGCCGAAGCATCCTGCAGCGGCGTCGTAATCGATCGTCGTCCTGCTGGTGGAGTCGAGAGCGGCGGATTCGACACCATCAGCATCGAAATCGTCTCCAAGCACGGGGAGCTCGAGTTCACCGGCCGGCGGGGCCGTCGCTGCCAGCGAGTACAGCGTGGCATCGGGTTCTGCTGTTTCGGCGGCGGCCGCCGCTGTGGTCGATGTCGGCTCTTGGGCCTGCCGCTCCCCGGCTGAGTCCTCGGCTACGCCGGCAAGCGGGTCAGCCTCCAGCGAGGGGGCAGTGGCCGCTGCGGTCGTCTGCGGCGCCGGTGCGCTGACCAGCTCGGCGGCGTCCTCACCACCGAACATGCCTGGCAGAACGACGACTGCGGTGACGATCACGGCCGCGGTGGCGAGACCGGCGAGCGGTGCCCACCACCGGCTCCACCTTCGGGCGGGAGCGGCGACGGGCGCGACCGCGGCCGTGTCGTCGAGAAACAACCCGGCCCTCAGCGCACCGTGCAGTTCGTTGCGCTCGTCGGCGCTCATCGATACGGCGGGGGCCGACCGCAGTGTGGTTGAGACCGCGAGCTGCTCCTCGTAGGCGGCCCTCATCTCGGCGTCGATCTGCAAGCGAGCGCGTACCTCTTCCTGCTCGGTCGGGGAGAGCGCCCCGTCGAGCAAGGAGACGATCAGGTTTCGGTCGCGGTCGTTCATGGTTCCTCGTTTGGATGCGTTGGAGGGGGAGCGAGGTTCCCGAGTTCTTTTGCCAATTGGCGTCTGGCACGAAAGACTCTGCTTTTGACCGTGCCGATCGGCACTCCAAGCGTATCGGAGGCCCCCTGTAGCGACATGCCTTCGAGGTCGACGAGAATCGCCGCAGCGCGAAACTCTGGTGCGATGCTTTGCAGGGCGCGCTCGATATCGGGCCGAAGCTCGACTGCGCCGATGGCATCGCCGCTTGTTGGATCAGGTGGATCGAGGTGGTCGGGCATAGCCTCGGTTCGTTTGCGTTTGCTGCGCCGGAGGTGGTCGTAGCAGGTGTTGACGGCGACCCGGTACAGCCATGTGCTGAACGCGGCTTGTTCTCTGTAACGGTCTACCTTGCGAAACACAGTGAGGAACACGTCCTGAGTGGCATCGAGCGCAGAGTCGCGGTCGCGCAGCATGCGGAGGCATATGGAGAAGACACGGGCCTGGTGAGCCGTCATGAGCGCATCGAACGCGTCGGCGTCGCCTGCTAAATAGCGGCGGATCAGCTCTCGGTCTTCCGAGGAACGGCTGGTCATTGTCGGGTGATTCTCGCGCAGCCGAGTGGCCGAGTCGCTGTGCGGCTGAGTAGTCGAGTAGATCTGGTCATCGTTGGGGGCTGGTGGCCGGCTACGGGATCAGGGAGATGCTCCAGATCTCTGCGGCGAATGTGCCGTCTGGCTGCTGCGGAAGGTGGGTGAGCCAGATAAGCCACGCACCTTCCCCGGCCGGGACCTGGTGTCGCGTGATCCCGGTGAGCAGCGTCCCCGATCCGGCAGGCAGCCAATCGTCATAGGTGGGTAGGGGCTCCGTTGCCCATGCCAGCGTGTAGCGCGTATCGAGAGACCCAGAGATTTCGATGGCCGAGATCGGGCCGTCGGCGATGAGTACGAGGCCGACGCCCGCCTTTGTATCGAGCAGCGGACCCGGGTAGCGCTCGGTTTGCCAACTCGTCGCCCGGTCGCCATCAAGTACGGCCCCGGCAGCGTCATTGTTCTCCGAGCCGTCCCCGAGTGGGTCGTAGGCGATCGCGGTCGCTGCCACCGATTGATCGACGGGTGCCTCGACGACGGGAATTGTCGTCGTCGGCGAGGTCGGTTCTCGATCCGAGGAAGCGGCCGGATAGAGGTATGGTGAATCGGGATCGATGTCGAGCCGAAGGCCGAGGCCGGCGAGTAGGACGATCGCCACTACGATCGCGGCGAAGGCGAAGAGGCCGCGAGGGGACCAGGCCGTCTGCGCCTCCTGACGCGGCGAGAACGGGATGGCGCGGAGGGCGGCGGCGAGTTCGGCAGCGTCGAGAGAGCCTCCGGTCGCCGCAGTCAATACTTCGTCCACAGATCCCGGCAACCCTTCGGCCACCTGGGACGGCAGCACCCAGGGATTGTCGCTCCCGGTGATGGCGTTGCGGAGCACGTTTGCAAGGGCGACGGTGTCCTCTTCCTGGGTCGACGTGGTCGGGATCCGTCCGAAGCCGGCGAGGCGGGCCGGATGGGCGGCGGAGAAGTGGATGGCAGCGGCATCGATTGCCCCGTGGATCCCACCCTTGGAGTGAAAGGCGGAGAGCCCGTCGGCCAGCCCCGCTGCATTCGGCAGGTATTCGGCGACCGGGATGGTTTCTCCCACCTCGAGACGATCGGCGACGGTTACTGCCCCATCCCACTCCGCAACGGCAAAGGCGGAGCCGTGGAACTCGCCGGCGGCGAAGACCTTTTGGACGTGCTGATGACTCGTCGCCGCTGCGGCGCGAACCCCCTTCAGGAAGCCATCCATCCGGTCGGATGTACCGGCGGGGCCGGGGAACCGAACGAGGACCGGTCGTTCTAGCTGCTCGTCCGTCGCCAGCCACTCCTCGACATCGCCGTCCGCACCGAGTCGGACGTTGAGCCGGTAGCGCTTTGGTAGGCGCGGCGGCATTGGCGTTCAGCTCCGGCGAAGCACCGTTAGGGGTTCCGCCTGGGTGACGAACCCCTCTGATGCGTAGAGCTGTATCGCTGCTTCGTTTTCCTGTTGGGTGTTCAACACCATCGCCCGCGTCCCCGCGGTCCGTGCCACTCGTGCCGAGGCGCGCACCAGGGAGCGGCCCATGCCGGAGCGTTGCCAGTCCGGGTGAACGGCAAGGCGCTGCAGGTAGGAGATGGCATGCCCGAGGCCGATGACCGCGTAGGCCACCGGCTCGGCCTCGGGTCCGCGGATGGTCAGCGTCCTCGCATTGCTGGTTGCGTTGATCGCCTCCTCGAGACCGACTCGGTCAAACTGCCAGAAATCGTCGAAGGCGGCGTGATCGATGCGAAGAAGGTCACCGAGGACCACGTCGTCCGAGACGACGAGGTGGTCGGGAGCGGGCACGGGCTGCGCCAACTCGAGACGCATCAATGCCAGCGGGACCGAACGCTGGTAGCCGACAGACTCCCACGTCCGAGCCGCGCCTGAGCCCAGGGGAGGGGAGAGCACAGATGGAGCTCCGTTGCCGATGAGCCAGGCGGTGCACGCGTCCAGGAAGGGAGCGCCACCCCGAATGATGCGCAGGTTGGCATCGGGCGTCCTGTCGTTCCAAGGGCGAGCGTCGGCTCGAGCCCAACCACGTCGTAGTCGGATCGGCCCCGGCCACCGGCCGCGCTGCTGCACGGGCGGTGCGCTTTCCGTAACCGACATTTCCCCTCCACGGTGACCAGCGGACATGGGCAGGGTACCGGTGACCGTGGGGTGTGAGAGGGTTCCGCATCTTTACGTATTACGTATTGCGTACCACGTAGTACGTGTGGGCGCTGGACTGTGCAAGGATGCGGCCGATGCGGGTCGCACTCGTCACCCATCCTTCGAGTTTCGACCACGTGCCGACCCCGGGCCATCCTGAGCGACCCGATCGGGTCATCGCCGCCGTCGACGGCGTGATCCGGTCTGGCCTCACCGTTGTGGAGGTCGATGCAGATCCCGCCACCCAAAGTGACCTGCTTGCCATTCACGACGAAGTCTTCATGTCAACACTCGAGCGTCTGTGCGCAGAGGGAGGCGGCAGCATCGATGCCGATACCTACGCTTCCCCTGGCTCGTGGGAGGCCGCCGTCAACGCAGCGGGCGCCGGTGCCACCGCGGTCCGGAGCCTCGAGGCCGGGGCGGCCGACGTGGGTTTCGTGGTCATGCGTCCCCCAGGGCACCACGCCGAGGCCGACCGAGCCATGGGCTTTTGCTTGCTCAACAATGTGGCGGTGACCGCAGCCAAGCTGGTGACTTCGGGACAACGGGTGGCCATCGTCGACTGGGACGTTCACCATGGCAACGGCACCCAGGCGATTTTCGCTTCGAACCCGGATGTTTTATACGCATCGGTACATCAATACCCGTTCTATCCGGGTACCGGATGGACCGATGAGATCGGCGAGGGTCGCGGAACGGGCGCCACCGTCAACATCCCCGTTCCTGGAGGTGCGGACGGAGCCGTCTACGAGGAGGCCTTTTCCAGGGTCATCGTCCCGATCATCGAGCAGTTCGGCCCGGACTGGCTCCTGGTGAGTTCTGGATATGACGCACACATCGCCGATCCGCTCGCAGATATCCGCCTGGTTGACGATGACTTTGCGATGATGGCTTCCACGTTGGCGCCGCTGGTGCCTCCTGGACGAACCGTTTTCTGTCTCGAAGGCGGTTACGACCTAGATGCCATCCGCGGCTCGGTTTCCGCCACCCTTCGTGGGCACGCCGACCCGTCATCTGGTCTCCAATTCTCAGGCAGCGTCGGCGGATCTGCCGATCGTGCCCTGGATCGGGCCGTTGAGGCGATTTCACCGTATTGGGATGTCGTTTAAGCCCTTGCCGGAGTTGGCCGATACGAAACTGTATGGGACCGCGTTTGGAAGGTTTGCCCGTGAGCTCACCGTTGCCTTCTCTCGATGAACTGCTGGACAAGCTCAGCGGCGTCGGAGGATCGGATTTGCATCTGAAGGTCGGTTCACCTCCGGTGTTTCGGATCAATGGTGTCGTCCATCGTGCCGAGCTGCCAACCTTGAGTCCCGACGACACCGAGCATTATCTCAACGGCATCATCACCGACCGCGCCAGGCACACCTTCAACGAGGCCGGCGAAGCCGACTTTGCCATCAGTCGACCGGGGCGAGGACGTTTTCGCGTCTCCAGTTTCAGGCAGCGGGGCTCCGTCAGCCTGGTGTTGCGCAGGGTGTCGCCCGTCAAGGGCACGTTTCGCGAGCTCGGTTTGCCGGGGGTGGTGCTGGAGAAGCTTGCCGACGAACGTCCCGGCCTCGTCTTTGTGACAGGGCCGGCCGGTTCCGGCAAAACGACCACGGCCGGCGCTTTGATCAACCGGATCAACACCACCAGGCGAACCAGCATCGTGACACTGGAAGATCCGATCGAGATCCTATACCCGGACCAGCAGTCGATCGTTTCTCAGCGCGAGATCGGAGTCGATACCGCCTCGTATTCGGTTGGGATCACCGCCGCGGTCGGCCAGGACACCGACGTGATCTTCGTAGGCGGACTTCCCGACATGGAAACGATGACGGCGGCCATTGATGCTGCCGAAAGCGGGCATCTCATCATTGCAGTCCTCCCCACGTTCGACGGCGTCGAGACTATCCGCCGGCTCGTTGAGTTCTTCCCTCCACACCAGCAGCAGAAGATCCGCAAGACGCTGGCAACGAACCTCAAAGGCATCGTGAGCCAGCAGCTCATCCCGCGCGCCGATGGCAAGGGCAGGGTCGCCGCAGTCGAGGTGCTGGTCAACACCGAACGGGTGGCAGCCAGAATCGCTGATCCGGACCTGCTGGACGAGATCGTCGAGGACATCGCTGAAGGGGACTTCTTCGGCATGCGCTCCTACGACCAGGCCATCTTCAAGCTATACGAGAACGGCGATATCAGTTTTGAAGCGGCAACGTCGCATGCAGCCTCGGTGACGGAATTCAAAGCGGCCGCACAGGGGCGGCGCCTGGAGCGAGTCGCCAACTAAGACCGCGGATTTGGTGACCGGTCTTCTCGACAGAGGTTCGCCTTCGTTCTCTGGTCGTTGAGGCCCGGTGGTTGCATCCGCTACGGCTTCGTTTCTCGCTCTTGCCACTGCGTGGCGGGCCGCTGGGGCCCCGGCTCAGCGGAGTTCTCTGATCGTTGAGGCCCGGTGGTTGCATCCGCTTCGCCTTTGTTTCCTGCTCTTGCCACTGCGTGGCAGGCCGCTCGGGCCCCGGCTCCGCACTGACCTCGTCAACAGAGATCGGATCGCTCCCTATTTGCGGAATCGGCGGTGGGAACGCCGGTACCCTCCTCGGGCGATGGCCGATTTCACCTGCGAGAGCTGCGGGTCGACGTTCTCGCTTCCCGAGCGAGTGCTCGACCGATACCCGGGATGGACGCCACGGTTGTGTCAATCATGTCGCGATGAGGGTGGAGCGGCATCCACCCCCGTCGTAACCGATGGTGATCCCGACACCGGTGTGTTCACCGATGGGGCGTGTGCCGGCAACCCTGGTCCTGGGGGTTGGGGAGCGGTATACGTTGTCGACGGGCAGATCATTGATGAGGCGCATGGATTCGACCCCGACACCACCAACAACCGGATGGAGCTGGTTGCCCTGATCGAGGGCCTCAAGCTGGTCCCTGACGGCACGTCTGTCACGGTCCACTCGGATTCGGACCTTGCGGTCAAAACCATCAACGAGTGGGCGAGCGGCTGGGAACAACGCGGCTGGCAGCGAAAGAGAGCTGGGCCGGATGGTTCCAAGGTTCCGAAGAACCTGGATTTAGTCAAGAACGCCTACCGGGCGTACGGTGATCGCCCCGAAGTCGAGCTGGTCTGGATCAAGGGTCACGCCAACTACACGTGGAACGAGTACGCCGACGCCCTGGCAAACAAGTGGAGAGAAGATTGAGTTGGAAGTCGCGAGTCGCGAGTCGCGAGTCGCGACTCGCATGATTCCCCCTCGGCTGGAGGCAGCGCTGGCCCCGGCAAGCCCCTCGCGCCAGCTGGCGGCGCTCTTCGGTGCCTCCGGTCATGAGCTGTACCTGGTCGGCGGAAGCGTTCGCGACGCTCTCCTCGATCGGCGGAACGTCGACCTCGACTTCGCCACCGACGCAACACCGGACGTGATAGAAGAGATCGTCCGGCCGTGGGCGGCAGACCTATACGTCGCCGGCAAGCGGTTCGGAACCATCGGCGTGATCCGCGACGGACACATCTACGAGATCACGACGTTCCGGTCTGAGGTTTACCGCGACGACAGCAGGAAGCCGGAGGTGGTGTTCTCAGAGAGTATCGAGGAGGATCTGTTCCGCCGCGACTTCACCGTCAACGCAATGGGCATAGGCATCCCAGGCGGTGACCAGGGCACACCCGAGATGATCGATCCAACCGGCGGCCTTGGCGACCTGCAGGCGGGCCTGCTGCGGACCCCGCTGGATCCGGAAGTTTCCTTTGGTGACGACCCATTGCGGATGTTGCGGCTGTTCCGCTTCGTATCGACGTTGGGCTTTGCCCCGACCGACGAGGCAGTGACCGCCGTGCATCGGATGTACGATCGACTCGATATCGTGTCGGCCGAGCGGATCAGGGGTGAATTCGATCGGCTCATCGTTGGCGATGATGTCGGAAGGGCGTTGGCCGGCCTCGTTGCGACCGGACTGGCAGGCGAGTTCATCCAGGAGCTTCCCGCTCTGGCCCTCGAGAGCGACCCGATCCACCACCACAAGGATGTTCTGGCGCACACGATCGCAGTGGTCGAGAAGACCTCCCCGCGACTGCGACTCCGGCTTGCGGCTCTGTTCCATGACGTCGGCAAGCCCGATACGAGAGAGTTCGGCCCGGGAGGTGTCTCGTTCCACCACCACGAGGTGGTCGGTGCCCGGATGGCGACGAGGAGGATGACCGAGCTCCGCTATCCCAAGTCCGTGGTGGAGGACGTGTCGCGGCTGGTTTTCCTCCACATGCGGCCCCATACCTACAAGATGGGTTGGACGGATTCCGCGGTGCGCCGCTACGTCCGCGACGCCGGCCCACTTCTCGAGGACCTAAACGAGCTGGTGCGCAGCGATGTGACGACGAGGAACGCAAAGCGGGCTCGAGCCATCTCCAACCGGATCGACGAGTTGGAGCAGAGGATCGTGAAGCTTGGTCAGCGCGAGGAGCTCGACGCCATGCGCCCACCGATCGATGGCAACCAGGTAATGGAGTACCTCGGTCTCGAGCCGGGGCCCATAGTGGGGGAGATCATGGATATGCTTCTCGAGCGGCGCATCGACGATGGGCCGTACTCGGAGAAAGAGGCGTTTGCAGTGCTCGACTCCTGGGCCGATGAGGGTTCTCCGTCATGAGGGCACCTGGCTCAACTATCGGCGTCCGATGACGAACCGGTTGGTGCTGCTGGTCGGCCCCGCGGTGGTCGGCGCCGTGGTGCTCGCCGCATGTTCCGGTTCAACGACGGCACCGACCACCACGACTACCACCAAGCCGATCGCGACGACAACCACCACGACGACGACGACCACCACGCCGCCGGAGGCGACTCCGGCAGCCAGCACCACCACTCGAGGGGCAGCCATCCAACTGACCTCTCCGGCATTTACCCATGAAGGCATGATCCCGGACCGTTACACCTGCGACGGTGCCGATGTCTCTCCCGAACTGGGAATCGAGGGTGCTCCGGAGGGGGCGGTGTCGTTGGTCCTCGTCGTGGACGATCCGGATGCTCCTGGGGGCACCTGGGATCACTGGGTTGTTTTTGACATCCCAGTGACCTCATCAATGCCCGAGGATGTCGGCGCGATCGGGACCGCGGGCCTCAACTCGTGGCAGCGAACCGGGTACGGGGGCCCGTGCCCTCCCTCAGGTACGCATCGGTATTTCTTCACCGTGCTGGCGCTCGATGCCGAACTGGATCTGGCAGAGGGTGTGACCAAGGTCGAGGTCCTGGCTGCCGCCGAGGGTCATGTGCTCGGCGAGGCGGTGCTGATGGGCACCTACGCCAGGTAGGCGCCGTCGCGCTGACCGGCGGACGCTGGTTCGGCCGTCGAGTTTCTCGGGCTGTCTCGTACCTGGTTGAGATCTCACGGAATTGGGTCCGTTCGGAGGCAGCGGCATGCGGACGGCCTAAGAGGCTCCGCAGGAAGATACGGTCTGTATCGGCGAAGGCCATTTGCGGAGCCGGGGCCTGAGCGGCCTGCCACGCAGTGGCAAGAGCGGGAAAATGGCTCCACTTCTGTCGAGACGACCAGTCACCGATCGGTGCGCCCTCTAATGCGTGGCGTCCATGCCCGGTCGGTGCGGATGATCATTGCTGGAGACCTTCAACTCTGGCCCAAGAGCGTACGGCAGGCGCGCCCAAGGGCAGGGGTCCAGCACTCGAACCGACGCCTATAGGTATCAGCCGTTGCTGCCGACATACCAAGGTATGAAGGCCATCGCCGCCGCCATCGCAGCGAGCTTGCTGGCCGCCTCGTGCGCCAGCGCCTCCGCCAACGCTGACCCAGCGACCATGCACCCGAACACGACCGCAACCCGAGGGATTACCGTCGTGGAGTTTGTAAGAGAGCAGGCCCCCGAGGCGGCAGCCGCCACGCTGGGGTCTGACGAGGAAATCTACGCGCACCTCCAGCGCATCATCGCGGCGGCCCGGACTGCGATCGCCCAAGACGGAGCGTGCCAACTGGGCTTCAACTCCTACCTAAAGGGCGCCCTCAGCAGGGAGACCGAACTCGACCCCGCCGAGACCTACAATCGCAGCACCACGTTCTTCTTCGCCGCCTACCTGGCGACCGACCCCGAGGCGCCTGAGCGGGACTGGCTTTTCTCGTGCTTCGACGCGAACAGGGACGGGAAACAAGACAGGATGCCAGGACTGAACGCCCTGATGCCCTGACCCACCAAGGTCCGAGGCGTCGGCCCGCCCAGCGCCGGGCAGCCTGGCTGATGCGGGTCCGTCCCGGGCAGCCCTTCTAGTCATTTGGTTGTTGGC
>CAXMPL010000012.1:0-17057 GCA_964195125.1 uncultured Kiloniellales bacterium
GCGAAGGGCATCTGCCGCGACTGCCAGGTCCGAGCAGAGTGTCTGGAGTTTGCCATCGTTTCCAGCGAGAAGTTCGGAATCTGGGGAATGATGTCCGAGCGGGAGCGCAGGAAGATCCGCAAGGAACGTCAGATCGCCGCCCGCCGCCGCGAGGCGGGATAAGAGAGTCGCGAGTCACGACTCCTAACTCCGCGTACAATTCGAATCTCGAGCTAGGGAGACCGCGTGACCTTCGTCATCTTCGTGATCGTCATCGTGGTGGCCATCGCCATAGGGGCGGCGATCGCAGCCGCGGTACGCGGCGCCTCATCGGGAGATCTGGCGGCGCCCAATGAAGCCCAGCCCACTGAGCTCCGGCCTGCGATGGCCGCCTTTCACGTGGAGGGGAATACGGCCACGGTTTCCTACGACGTTCCGCTGCCTCCCGGCGAGGTCGACGAATACCTCAGCGGCTTGCTGCTTCATGATGCGGCACGGGTGGTCAGGGAGAAGAGCGCAGCCGGGCTGCCGATCGAGCAGGTCGAACGGGTCAGGGCCAACGGAAAGCGCGATGGCGAGTACGTCGAGGCTGGGGTTCTCGATTTGCGGGAGCCTGGCGTCATTCCCGAGCTCGCCGCCCCCGACCTTGTGCCGCACGCCCCGACTACCGGCTACGACCCTCTCGCTCACCTCGGTGATCAGGAGTTCGATGTTCGGCCCGGCATTGCTTCGGCACGGCCCGCCGAGGGGCTCGATCCATTCGCCGACGATCTCGAGCTGTCCCGTGGCGTCGAAGTGTCGCTCCGGGCGGCGGGGATCGATCCGGCCCATGCAACTCTCGAGGATATGACGCTCGGCCTACTCGCTGTCGGCGGGTACACCGTTGCCCCCGTCCCCGCCCAGGACCACAAGGGTGTGCGTTACATTGCCAGCCGAGCTGGAGCCGAGACCCTGATCGAGGTGCTGCCCTACACCGCGGGAGACCACCCCGAGCTGAGCGAGCAGGCGGTCAACCAGTTCACCGTTGCCGTTGCGGAACGAAACCCGACCAGGGCCATGTTGATCACTGACAAGTACGGTCCGTACATGATCTATGACAAGGAACGGCGCAACCCGAAGTTGCGGTTTATCACGCGCGAGCGGCTGCAACCCTTCGTCGACAGTTTTGCATTGCAGTAGGCGTCGCCTTCGGCTCGCCTACTGAGTCCTGAGACTTCAGTCCTGAGTCCTGAGTCCTCAGCAAGACAACACGTCCCTTCCGGTTCGACTCTGACTGTTGACTGGTAACTGGTAACTGCCTCCCCTTCCCCCGAAACCCCTACATTCTCCTACACTGGACCTCACGACAAAGGAGATCAATTGCTGTTCGCGTTCATCAGGAACATTGGTGGTCCAGAGCTCCTCATCATCCTTCTGATCGTGGTCCTATTTTTTGGCGCTTCGCGTCTTCCGAGCCTGGCGAAATCCCTTGGCCAATCCGCCAGGGAATTGAAGAAGGGCCTCGAAGAAGGTGCTGACGACGAAGAGACCGTCGAGGAGTCCGACGTCTCCTGATAACGGTCCCCTGATCGGGACAATCCCCCGTCGTGCGAGCACCGTAAGGTGACCGGTCGTCTCGACAGAAGTGGAACCTCTGTTTTTTCCGCTCTTGCCACTGCGTGGCAGGCCGCTCGGGCCCCGGCTCAGCGGAGTTCTCTGGTCGTTGAGGCCCGGTGGTCGCATCCGCTTCACCTTCGTTTCCCGCTCACGGCCGCGTCCCGCTTTGGGCCACCGCTCCGCAAATGCCCTGGCCGGCAGCGACCGGATCGTGCCCTGTTTGCGGAGCCTCCGGCTAGGACTCCGTCTAGGAGCCATAACACGTCAGTAGACAGGGGAACCGAATTGGTGGGATCGACGTTCTTCCCAAGGGTACGGGAAGCAGATGGCTGACGAACTCACACCAAGTTGGGAAGATGTCGCGCAGCGCTATGGGCGGAAGATCTACAACTTTGCCTATCGCCTCACGGGGAACCCCGACGATGCTGCCGATCTCGTGCAGGAGGTACTGCTGCGTGTCCGAAAAGGCCTCTCCGGATATAGGCCGGGGTCGTTCGAAGGGTGGCTGTGGCGTATCACGCGCAACGCCTTCCTCGACGGGGTGCGCCGCAAGACCCGGCGCCCCGAAACGACTCTGCCCGAGGGAGATCATCACGCACTCGGTTCCAGCCCGTCCCCCGATGAGGTGCTGGCCTCGGTGCGGCTGTCCGACGATGTCCAGGCAGCACTGCTCAAGCTGCCATATGCATTCCGCGAGGCGGTGGTGCTCTGCGACGTGGTCGGTCTCACCTACGACGAGATCGCCGATGCAACCGATATTCCGGTCGGAACCGTCCGCAGCCGCATCCATCGCGGCCGCAAGATGCTCAGAGGGCTGTTGACATGGCCGGTGTAAACCCCCTGGCCTACCGCAGAGAGGAGCTGTTCTCAGCCTTCCTCGATGGTGAGCTGACGAAAGCGGAGGCCGAATTCGTCAACGAGGTCCTTGCCGGAGACGAAGAGGCGATGGAGGAGTTCCGCGGCATCCAGCAAGTGCGCAGGGCCTTGCGTATGCTCCCTGACCTCGAGATCCCCGGCTGGCTGCTCCCCGACGGCCACCTCGGTGAACAGCTCTCCGCCTATCTCGATGGCGAGTTGTCCGCTGACGAACAGCGCAGAGTCTCCGATCACGTCATCAGCTGCGCGGATTGCCGCGCCGAACTCCATGACCTCGATCGGGCTCGGATCGCGGTCCGGTCGCTACCGGGCGTGGAGACCGGTCAGTTTGATCAAATTCCTGTTCTCCCGAGGTCGCGGCGTCGCCGTGCCGTCGCCGCCGGATCGATCGGAATCGCCGCCGCGGTCGTAGTGATCCTCGGCCTTGCATTCGGTGGTCAACAGCAACCGTCAATCACGCTCGATGACCTGACCTCTCAGCACATCGCTCGGGCGTCGGCCGAGCCGGGTTTCGCGGTTTTCCCGGCTGGAATCGAGATCTCTGCGCCATGATCGCACCACGTCTCGCGATCCTGGGCACGCTGGTCGTCGCAGCTGTGACGCAGACCGTCTCGCCGGCCCTCGCCGACGGTCTCAATGAGTATCTGGAGGAAGCCGACAAGGCCGTCTACTCGGGCAGGCAAGTCGTCGGCACGACCTGGGGTGGGGTCCAGGCGATGGGTATCGTCGACGTGCGGCACTTCGGTGGGATGGCGATGGTCGGCTCAGGACCCGCGTACACAATGATCGGGCAGGGCAAGGTCAATGCCCTCGACTCACCAGATTCGGCTCTCGCTTACGTCCCGATAGCCCGAGCCCCCGTGAACCACGCTTACGACATCGCAGGTGGCGAGCTTTCCACCCGCTTTGGGATGACGACCAAAACCATCGACATCGTCGAAAACGGCGTGGTTCGGATGCGCATGGTCATCGACACCGCAACGGGGGCAACGCTGGAGACCGAGGTCTTCGACGCCGACGGCAACCGCTTTCGCTTCTCGAACATGGTCGACTTCTCGCCCTCGGCGGCGGGTATGGAGGACTACGTGGACGACGGTGAGTACAGGGTGATGCTCCCCCTGGACGAGGCTGGGGTGCCGGATGGCGCCGGCCGCTATCGCCTTATAGACGCCTATCCCGCTCCCGCCGAAGCCGAGCACGGCTTCTACACCGACGGGTTGTTCCGGTTCTCGTTATTTGCCTTCGATGGCCGTCACGACGTGTCCAACATTGAAAATGGTCACGCATGGGCGGTGGACGGCTTCGAGTATGTCACCGTGATCAAACCCGCCGCAGTGTGGGTCCTGTGGAACGCACCCGATCAGACCTTCGCCCTGGTCGGCGACCTCCCACCCGATCACCTCGAGGAGGTTGTGGCCGATCTGCCCCGACCCGGTCAGCGCAACTGGTTTGTCAGAGCCTGGCGCCGGATGTTTGGGTAGTCGGTGTCGCTCGGCTCCGCCTCGCTCCCGTATTACGTATTACTACGTATCACGTAAGACCTTCACCTTCTGGTTAGTCGCGTCCGATCTCCCGCCGGGCGATCACCATTTGATGAACCTCATCGGGGCCGTCGGCGATTCGTAGCGTTCTGCCATGCGCCCACATCCTGGCGAGGGGGGTATCGGCGGAAACGCCGGCGCCACCGTGAACCTGGATCGCCTTGTCGAGGACCCACAACATCGTGCGAGGCGCCACCACCTTGATTGCTGATATCTCGCGGCGTGCTTCCCGATTTCCCACCGTGTCGAGGAGCCAGGCCGTGTAGAGCACGAGCAGGCGGGCCTGGTCGATTCGCCACCGCGCCTCTGCGATCCAATCCTGGACGACCCCTTGCTCGGCGATGGCACCACCGAACGCGGTGCGTTCCTTGGCCCGCGCCACCATGAGATCGAACGCCCGCTCAGCCATTCCGATCGAGCGCATGCTGTGGTGGATGCGGCCCGGACCGAGTCTTGCTTGGGCGATCATGTACCCGGCGCCTTCGCTTGCGATCAGATTCGAGGCCTGAACCCTGACCTGGTTGTAACGGATCTCGGCATGGCCGCCACGGTCGTGGTACCCGAACACCGACAGATCCCTTACCACCTCGACCCCCTCCGAGTCCATCGGGACCAGGATCATCGAGTACCGCTCCTTCGGTGGTGCCTCCGGCCTGGAGACACCCATCACGATCGCCACCTTGCAATCCGTCGATATGCCACCTGTCGACCACCACTTGGTCCCGTCGATGACGTATTCGTCACCATCGCTGACGATCGAGGTCTCCAGATTGCGTGGATCGGATGACGCCACATCGGGTTCCGTCATCGAGAAGCAGGATCGAATCTCGCCGTCGAGCAGCGGTGCCAGCCAAAGCTCCTTCTGCTCGTCGGTACCGAAGTCGTGAATGACCTCCATGTTGCCCGTGTCCGGGGCGGAGCAGTTGGTCGCTTCCGGCGCCAGCTCGATGCTCCGCCCCATCATTTCGGCGAGCGGTGCGTATTCGACGTAGGCCAGTCCCGGGCCGTATTCGGCGTCGGGGAGGAACAGGTTCCACAGACCCTGATCCCTGGCCTCGCGTTTCAAGGTCCGCAACACCGGGGTCGCCTCGGTCCGGCCGCCCTGCTCGTCGGCCTGCTGGGCGTGCACCGGCTCGGCGGGGTAGACGTGCCCCTCCATGAACGCACCCAGCCGGTCCAGGTACTCCCGGGTCCGTTCGCTATGCGAGAAATCCATAGCGAGTAGCTAAGTAGCGAAGTAGCGCAGTAGCAAAGGCAGACCCTGAGCTACTGATCTACTGCTCTACCGATCCTGTTTCGCCTCGTCGTAGTAATCGAGTCGGTCGACCGGCATGACCAACGAGGTCAGGAAGTTCATCACATGGGCGGTGATCCGCTTCAGGAATCGAAAGTACAGGGCGCGCGACACCGCATCCGAAGCCGTGCCCTCCCAGCGGTAGGCGGCCTTTACGTGTGCGTCGTAGTCATCGAGAAAGCCGTCGGCCTTGTTGATCAACCGCTGGGCATGCTCGGTGTCCCTGGCCGCGAACGCCTCTGCCGCCTCTCCGATCAGATGCGACACCCGATCGCGGTACCCAGCCAGCTCCTCGCGATCTGGGGCGTTCTCGAAATCGGCTCCATACCTCGCCAGGTCGTAAACGTTCTTGGCATAGTCGCCGATGCGCTCCGCGTCTTTGACCGTGCTCATATAGGCGAGGACGAGCGGCAGGTCGACCGTGTCCTGCACCGAGGCGTGAATCATCAACTCCCGCCTGACGTCCTGCTGTGCGACGTTGATGTGACGATCGGTGCTCCGCACCTCGCGCTTCGTTTCCTTGGATTTGCCCCCACCGAACAAAGCGTCGGTGGCGGTGTCGAACACCTCACGGCCGTCGAGGAGCATCTGAACGAGTGTGCTCTCCACCCCTTCGACTGCGGAGGAGCCGCCCCTGAAGAAATCGAATACCACAGCAACCTCCTAGAAGATGACAATAACGAATAGTGGGAGCGCAATGAAGATCATGACCACGTAGACAATGGCAATCCACTTTCTGGTCATGGCGATCCGAGCAAGGCTGCCTGCCAGCCTGACCGGGATGTGTCGGACCGCCGGAATCGGATACAGGATGAGGATCCCGAGCACGTTGAATCCGAGGTGAACGAGCGCGATCGAGAGCCCGTCCACCGTTCCCGCGGCGAATGCAGCGAGCAGTGCCGTGATCGTGGTCCCGACGTTCGCTCCAAGTGTGATCGGATAGGCATTGGTGACGACAAGCAACCCCGACGCGACCAGCGGAATGAGGATCGACGTTGTGATGCTCGACGACTGGACGGCAACGGTGATGATCACCCCGACGGACATGCCGACAAGACCGCTTCGTGCCAGGGCGACGTTGAGAGAGCGCTCGATCCGGGCCGCGACCAGGATCTTCATGTTCCGCGTGATGTACATGAGGCACAGGAAGATGATCAGAAGACCGATCACGAGGGAGAGACCGCCGATCACCTGCGGGTTGGTTGTGAGCAGGTCGAGCACGCGTGCGATCTGGACCGCCCCCCATTGCACCGCTCCCTTGATGGGACTGTTGAATGAGCCTCCTCCAACCGACCCGGCGAAAGCCTCGGAGAGCGCCACGGCAGGTTTCGACACCACACCGAAGGCAAGCTCGAAAGGGAGAATGATGGCTACCGCCATTACGTTGAAGACGTCATGCATGGTGGCGGCGGTGAACGCCAGCCGGAACTCCTCTGAGCGTCGGGCATGACCGAGCGAGACGAGCGTGTTGGTCACGGTCGTCCCGATGTTGGCTCCCATAACCATGGGGACTGCGGTCTCGAAGGGGAGGCTGCCTGCAGCAACGAGCGCCACGATCGTGGATGTCGTGACCGAGGATGACTGGACCAGCACCGTTGCCAGAATCCCGACCGCAAGCGCGGTGATGGGATTGGTGATGCCCTCAAATAGGCCTGCCTCAGCCCCACCGCTCACACCCTTGATGCCGGCCTCGAGCAGCTTGACCCCGACGAGGAACAGGTAGAGAAGGCCAAGTACCAGGATGAGTCGGGCCCATGGCGGCATGCGTGAGCGCCGTGCACTTTCGGCGAGTTCTGGCGCCGGCTCGTGCTCGTAGGCTGCGGTCATTGCCGCGGCCGTCTTGACCCTGCTGACCGATGCAGATTACGGCCCGAAGCGAAAAGCAAGCGGAGTGTTCCTCGCCCTGGCTGGCTTCGAGCCGGGAGAGTAGCTGCAGCTCGTCTCCGACGCTCAGTCAACCGAGCGGAGCGGCAGCGCGCCCGCCGGGCCCCACAAGTAGATCAGTAGATCAGTGTCTTCCTTCGCTACTGCGCTACTTGGCTACTGATCTACTTGGTTGCGGGCTTCTGGAGCGACTTCGTTACCGAAGGCGAAACCGAGCGTCACTCTGACGGTTGACCGAACGAAGCGAGCATCTGGCGGCGGCCCAACCAGGTGCCGACGCCGATGACAAGGCCGATACCGGCCACCGCTGCGGCCAGCACAACGTACCCATCGGCCAGCGCATCCCACACGGCCCGGCGCGCTTCCCTGGCGATGATGGTGTCGGCGCCCCCGACGAAAACCGTCCTCGTTGCTGCGAGCAGGGCTGCACTTGCCAACACTGTGATCGCCACGGAGAAACCGAAGACTTGGATCGATCGTGTCCGGTCCCAATCGACAGCGACCGCAGCCAAAAGCAGCACCAGCGCGATCAACGGGAACAGCCAGAGCGAGGTGTTGAACACGTTGGCGATAGTCCTCGGCCCAGCGAGCTGATCGGCCTGGAGGAGAACGATCTCACCGATGGTCAGATCAGAGAACAGCGTGATCCCGGACTCTTCGAGCCGGTTGACGATCAGCTCGGCGCCAATGCCCAAATCGAAGCTCACATCGTCGCTCCGTCCCTCGAGGGCGGCTGTCAGCGCACGGTGGGTCGCCTCGACGATCGCCGTCCAAACCGAGGTGAACACATCCGACTCGACGAGCGCCTTTGTGAGATCGAAGACGAGCTCGGCCGCGAATTCGGTGAAGGTGGACGCCAGGAAGGTCAGCTCGTCGGGTAGCGCGTCCGCAACCTGGGTCTGGAGCGCCCCGTCCTGGTTGAGCGCCTGCACCGTGCTCGCCGCGATCGCGGTCGATACGGCGGGGTCCTTTGGGAGTGGGGCCACACGCTCGACGAAACCATCTTCGTCGAAGATCGCGTTGTTCAGCCAGAAGGCGTCGACAGCCATTGAGACGAATATTGAAGAGATGACCACCAGCGTGATGGCTATGGCCCCTCGAGTCGGGCTTCGTTTCGTTGGGTGTGCCCCGGCGGTCATCAGCTCTCGATCGCCGCGAGTGCGGCGACGTAGTCGTCGAACTCTCGAGGTGTGCCAAGCGAGCCGCTGTCGATAATGTCGCGAACAATCCCGTCCTCGTCGAGGATGTATGACACGCGATTTGCCGCTCCTACCTTCTCGTTGAACGCGTGGTATGCCATGGCTGTCTCACCGTGGGGCCAGTAGTCGGAGAGAACCGGGAACTCGAACCCGTTGTCACTCGACCACTTCTGATTCGTGAAATGGGTGTCGACGGTGATGACGACCACCTTGGCCTTGAGGTCGTTGAGGGCAGCCAGCCGGTCGCGGATCGCGCACAGCTCGAACTCACAGATCGCTGAGAAGGGGAACGGGATGAACACCACGACACTTTTCTGGCCTTTGAGATCGTCGCTGGTGACCGGGTTTCTCTCCTGATCGATGAGCTCGAACGGAGGCGCCGCCGTGCCGATTTCGAGGGTCATGGAGTTCCCTTCGTGATTGGGGCGAAATCCCTAGAGCGAATCTAGTGAAGAGTGAGAAGGCAGTTACCAGTTACCAGTTCGCTCGCTGCGCTCGTTCTGAGTCCTGAGTCATGAGTCTCCAGCAACGCAACTCTCGTAGAGGACTTGGGACTCAGGACTCGCGACTTGTCTAGCTACTCGAGAAGCACGCGCGCTGCCCAACCGACGGGGTCGGTGAGCTCTTGCAGCGTCGGGAGGTTTTCCGGGTCTTCCCAGATTCGGTTGAGCGCGTCTTCACCCCAGCGCTGTTCAAGCTCGCGGAAGAAGCCAGCGGCATCGTCGGCCCGGCTCCGCTGCAACTCGAGCCCGACCACCTGTTGCAGGTACTGCTCAGCCTGGTCCGGCTCCATGCGGCGCAACGAGTTGGCAGACTCGATCTCGCTCAGGCCCGGAAGTACTTCTTCCCCGGCCTTCCTGACCAGGAAGTCGCCGTAACCCTCGACGAGGGCCGTGAAGGCCTGAACCGCAGCGAGACGTTCTGGGTCCGAGGTGCCTTTGAGCAGCGCCGGCGTTTGGGTCCCATCCTCGCCGAGCAGTTCCTGTACCTGCGCCGGGTCCTCGAGCGCAGCGAGGTTTCCCATCAGGTCGGAGAAATCGAATTCGACCGTCTCGTAGAACGCCTCGACCAGCGAGACGAAATGGCCACGAAGCCATTCGATCTCCATCACACGCTGAAACACCATTTCGTGGAGCACGGCCCAGAGCCTGACCTGCTTCGGATCGAGGTCACTGTCGACGGCAAAGGCTTCGACGTTCGGAACCACTACGTAGGGGCGATCCTGGTCCATCGCAGGGATGCCCGTATCGAACTGGCCGAGGGTGTGGTGCGCCAGAAACCCAACCATCGTGCCAGCCTGCATGCCGAGAATCGCCGGCCCCATCGGTGCCAGCATCGATCCGATCTGGCCGAGCGACTCCGCGCCTGGCAGGTCTTCGAAGCCCCCGGTGAGCTTTCCGGAGAGTGGCTCGACCAGGACGCGGAAGGTCTGCTGGTTGTCAGCGGCCCACGTCGAACGGTCGGTCGGGTTCAGATCGCCCGGCGAGGGCGCCGGCAGCGACGAAGCTGCTTCGATGCGGAGGTCGGCGGCGCGGGCGAGCTCCAGATACTCTTCGGCCAGGCCCGGATCGATCGGCTCTCGCTCACCGGCGAGTCGCTTGGTGAGTTCGCGTGCCAGCTTCCAGTTCACCGGGCCGGATGATTGAAAGAGCCGGAACAACTGCTCAAACAGGTCTTCGCCTTCGCTCACGCTCATTCCCTATGTGTCGTCCGGTCGCTGGTCTAGCGTCACGGGGAGTGTCAGCCGTTCATCCTCTCGTATCACCTGGATGTCGATCGTGTCATCAACGCGATAGAGGCGGAGCTCAATAACGAGATCCTGCATCGTCTGGATCTCGATGGCATCGATCGCCACGATCACATCCCCTTCGAGGAACCCTGCCTCCGCCGCCGCACCGTCGGCAGGCGAGATCTCGATCACAACCGCTCCGCTCGGGGCCAGGGCACCGTCCTCGGCTACGTCGATGAAATCCCCCCCAACTATGCCGAGAAATGCGTGGCGCACCGCCCCCGTATCGATGATCTCATCGGTAACTCGTCGCACCAGATCGATCGGGATTGCGTAGCCGATGCCTTCGGCTCCACCTTCACCCAAGCCGATGGCAGTGGTGATGCCGATCAGACGGCCGTCCTCGTCCAGAAGGGCGCCTCCGCTCGACCCCGAGGTGATCGGAGCGTCCGTTTGCAGCATCCCGAACAGCGAGCTCTCGTCATCGAAGATGACCTGGCGCGACAGGGCGGAGAGCACCCCGACGGTCAGCGATGCTCCGCCGACCTGACCGAGCGGGTTGCCGA
This sequence comes from uncultured Kiloniellales bacterium, assembly GCA_964195125.1. Taxonomy (GTDB): domain Bacteria; phylum Actinomycetota; class Acidimicrobiia; order Spongiisociales; family UBA5794; genus JACZST01. Next base: position 10,665 of record CAXMPL010000012.1, read on the forward strand.
TGGCAATCGTAACTTGGCCGATCGCCAGATCGCTGGTCGCTCCGATCTCGACCGGTACCAGGGCCGCGGCCTCGACCTCCAGTACGGCGAGGTCGGTATACGAATCACTTCCGACCAGGGTTGCTCGATAGATCCGTCCGTCTTGGAGAACGATCTGGGCGACCTCTGATCCTTCGATGACGTGATGGTTGGTGGCGACGTAGCCCCCCTCGAGAGCGACCCCCGACCCGGATGCGGTGACTGCGATCTGGTCATCCTCATCGAGGGTGCCAACTTCAACGGTCACGACCGACGGAAACACCTTTACCCATACATCCTCCGCTGCCGCGATGTCGGGGCCGGTAGTGACGATTTCTCTGGGGGGGACTACCGGCGCCGCAACGACGGCGGTGGTGGTCGGAGCGACCAGCTCAACGGGCTCCGCGCTAGAGAAGACCCCGCCGATCGCGAGAATGCCCACGGTTGCTAGGGCACCGACGACCCCAGATAGGAAGGCGACGATCCCGGTCGGGATAGGTGAAGAACGCTTCTGTGGGGAGTGCGAGGGTTCGGCGACTTCAGGGACATTGGCGAAGGTGGCCGGGTCAAGGGTGGGGAGCGGGTCCGCCCACGGCGATACGCCGGAAACCGGGTTGCCCTCAGGCTCCGGGGAGGGCTTCGACTCAGGCTCGTTACCGTGGGTAGGGTGATCCACAGACTGATTGTATGCAACGCGACCGTCTATCCCCGCTGCCCGACCTCGTCTCGGTCTCTTCCGATGCGATCGACTCAGAGCGGCTGGTCGAGGCCGTCTCTACCCCCACCAGTGGGGCCGTCGTCTTATTTCTCGGCACGGTTCGTGACCACTCTCCTGGTCGCGATGGCGTAACCCATCTCGAATACGAAGCGTACGCCGAGCACGTCGAGGCGAAGATCGCCGAGATCGTCTCCGAGGCCAGAGACAAGTGGCCACTCAATGCGGTTGCTGCAGTTCACCGGGTTGGATCGCTGTCGGTCGGAGAGACCTCGGTGGGAGTTGCAGTGTCGTCTGGCCACCGCGTCGACGCTTTCCCGGCCGCTCGGTACGTGATCGACGAGTTGAAGGCGCGCGCTCCGATCTGGAAGAAGGAGTATTGGTCGGAGGGAGCAGAGTGGGTAAGGGAAGATCTCGATCATCATTGACGCCGGCAGCCGGTCTCTGTTTGCGCTGATCCACGATCCTGAGCCCTTTTTGGCCCATGACGACGCAGTGATCCGCCGGCTGGCGGTTTCGGTCTCTGCGGTAGCGCCTAAAGACCATCTCGCCGAGCTGCGGCGCTTGGCGAGTGAAGATCCGGATCCGTCGGTTCGCGCCGTTGCCGTCGAGGCACTTGGCGGGTGTACCGAGGACGATGTGTCGGAGACCTTGGCCTCGGCCCGTGGGGATGGTGACGCCCGAGTTCGCGAAGCAGCGGCGACGGCATATGGGGAGCTAACCGATCCGAGTGCCGTGGATTGGCTTATCGACCGGGCTCACCACGATGACGACCGCTTGGTCCGCGAGGCCTCGGTCGCCGCCCTCGGAGCCATCGGTGATGACCGCGCGCTCCCGACGCTGCTCGGATTGGTCGAGGAGGGTCCGCCGCGGGTCCGCCGTCGAGCGGTGGTCGCGCTGACTGTATTCGATGACCCCGCGGTGGAGCCGGCGATCAGGGCGGCGGCCAATGACCGCAACCCGGGAGTCCGGGAGGCCGCAGAGATGGTGGTGGGTAGAGCCATTGCTTCCCCCTCAGGGGGAAGTCCCGCTCCGTAGGAGCGGGGAGGGGGGTCAGACCGCTACGGCGGCAGCCCTGGCCATTTGATGCTCACCGCCGGATCAGGCTGCGGTCCCGCGCCGGAGCGCGCCGACTCAGACGCCCTCCAGCAGCATCGCGATCCCCTGTCCGACGCCGATGCACATCGTGGTCAGGCCGTACCTGGCGTCGCGGATCGCCATCTCCCGATGCGCTGTAGCGACCAACCGGGCTCCCGACATCCCGAGCGGATGCCCGAGGGCAATGGCGCCGCCGTTCGGGTTGACGTGGTCGGCGTCGTCGGGGAGGCCGAGGAGCCGGAGCACGGCGAGAGCCTGCGAGGCGAACGCTTCATTGAGTTCTACGACCTCGATATCGGTCAGGCCGACACCGGTTCGATCCAGCAGCTTTTGGGTCGCCGGCACCGGGCCGATTCCCATGATGCGAGGAGGGACGCCGGCGACGGCCATCGACACGATGCGAGCCGCCGGTTCGAGACCGTAGCGGTCGATGGCGTCCTGGGAGGCGACGAGTACTGCCGCCGCACCGTCGTTGATCCCAGAAGCGTTTCCGGCGGTGACCGTGCCCCCATCGGACAGTGGGGACAGCTTCGCCAGCGCTTCCGCGGTGGTGCCCGGTCGCGGGTGCTCGTCGGTGTCGACGACGATCGGATCGCCCTTGCGTTGCGGCACCGTCACCGGTTCTATCTCGCCGGCGAGCCTGCCCGAAGCGATGGCGGCGGCGGCTCGCTGCTGGCTCATCAGGGCAAACGCATCCTGATCTTCTCGCGAGACGTCGAATTCAGTTGCGACGTTCTCTGCGGTCCCCGGCATCTCGTCTACACCGAATCGTTGGCGCATTCTCGGGTTGATGAATCGCCACCCGATCGTGGTGTCGTATGCCCGGATGGAGCGGTCGTAAGCCGATGTCGCCTTGGCCATGACCTTTGGTGCGCGGCTCATCGACTCCACCCCACCGGCGATGACCACATCCGCCTCCCCGGATCGGATGGCTCTGGCTGCCAACCCGATGCTCTCCATCCCCGACCCGCACAGCCGGTTGATGGTGGCACCCGGGATCGAGTCGCTGAGTCCAGCGAGCAGAAGCGACATCCTGGCGACGTTGCGGTTGTCCTCGCCGGCCTGATTGGCACAGCCGAGGATCACATCGTCGATCAGATCCCAGTCGATCCCTGGGTTTCGGGAGCGCAGCGCTTCGATGGCGTGAGCGGCGAGGTCATCGGGGCGCACCGGCGCCAACGCCCCGCCGAATCGGCCGATCGGAGTGCGTATCGAGTCGATGACAAAGGCATCGGACATGTTCAGCAGGCTAACGCCTGCCCAACATGTCAGTCGCAGGTCGCAGGTCGCAGGTCGCAAGTTGCGAGCAAGGACGGTCCCGCTTGTGTCTTGTGTCTTGTGACTTGCGACTCGTAGCGCGGTTGGCGCATCATCGGCCCTCGAAGCGCGGCTTGCGCTTCTCCATGAAAGCGGCGACGCCCTCCCTGTAGTCATGGCTCCGGCCGAGCTCTCTTTGTAGGTCGCGTTCCAGGTCGAGCTGCTCGGAGAGGGTGTTTGCCTCTGCGGCCTCGATTGCCTGCTTGATCGCCGCGTACGCAAGCGTCGGGCCGGCGGCCAGCGATACGGCAAGATCGCCGGCATCCCCGAGCAGCGCGTCGTCGTCGACCACCTGCCAGATCATCCCGAGCTCCAGCGCCTCCTCGGCGGTGAGGGAATCGATGACCATGCTGAGGGCTCGTGCGCGAGCCGGACCGACCAGGCGGGGAAGGGCCCACGTTGCCCCGGAGTCCGGGACGAGGCCGACCGCAGAAAACGCAGGGTGGAACTTGGCAGACCGAGCAGCGAGCACGATGTCCCCTGCCAGCGCCAGACTCATCCCTGCCCCGGCAGCGGTGCCGTTGACGGCAACGACGACCGGTTTCCTGATGGCCCGAAGCTCTCGGATCACTGGGTTCCATCGCTCCTCGAGCAGCGCGCCGAGATCGGGGTCGTCGCCCGAGGCGGAAGGGTCGGAGAGGTCCTGGCCCACACAGAACGCCGTACCGGCTCCAGTGATGAGCACCGCCCGCACATCGTCGTCGGTCGCGGCGTCGGTGATTGCGTTGAGCAGGGATCGCAGCATCTCGGACGTCACCGCGTTGTGATTTTCGGGCCGGTTCAGGGTTATCAAGCCGACCCCGCCATCGATTTCGTAACGAATTACCTCAGCACTCATCGTGTACTCCGTCGCGCTTCGCCCCAAGGTAACCGACGCAAGACAGGGTCTGTACGATTGGTGGTCGAAGGAGGCCCATGAACGATCTCTACGACAAGCATCGCGACACCTTGGACCAGGCGTTGCAGACGATCAAAGAGCGTACCTACTGGAGCCCTTTCCCCGAGCACCCGAAGGCTTACGGCGAGGTTGCACCTGCCGAAGGGGAAGCCGCGTTCGAGGCAAGGCTGGGCAAAGCGTTTTCCATCGATCAGCCGCACGACGGCTATCTCGCCGTCGACGAGACATCGCCCTATGGGATCGAGCTCGACATCGACTATCCCAACTCCTCCATCGAGCAGCTCATCGATGCGGCACAAGAGGCCTCTGTGCTATGGGGGAAGGCATCGCCCGAGGTTCGCGCCGGTGTCCTCATCGAGGTCCTCGACCGCCTCGCCGCCCAGAGTTTCGAGATGGGCCATGCCGTTATGGCCACGACCGGCCAATCGTTTTTGATGGCGTTTCAGGCTGGCGGTCCTCATGCCCTCGACCGCGCTCTGGAGGCGATCGCCTACACCTACGCCGAACAGCACCGCCTTCCGGCTCCGATGACCTGGGAGAAGCCGCAAGGCAAACGTGAGCCTCTGGTCGTCGGCAAGGAGTGGGTTATCCGGCCTCGCGGTATTGCCGTGACGATCGGGGTGTCGACCTTCCCCACATGGAACGGCTATCCGGGGATCTTTGCCTCGTTGGCCGCTGGGAATCCGGTCATCGTCAAGCCGCATCCTGCGACCATCCTCCCCTTTGCGATCATGGTCGAGACCGCTCGCGTCGTGTTCCAGGATGCCGGCTTCGACCCAAACTTGCTGACGCTGCTCACAGACACTCCGGGTGCCCCGGTAGCCAAGGATCTGGTGATGCACCCCGCGGTTGCGATCGTCGACTACACCGGGGGCCCGTCATTCGGCACGTGGCTAGAAGAGAACGTGCACCACGCCGCGGTCTACACCGAGAAGGCCGGCGTCAACTCGGTGATCCTCGACTCCGCCGACGACCTGGGGAACGTGTTTCGGAACCTCTCGGTGTCGATGACGATGTACTCGGGTCAAATGTGCACCACACCGCAGAACCTGTACATCCCCCGCGGTGGGGTAAAAGTCGGAGGCGAGGTGATGCCATTCGACGATGTCGCTGACGGGTTCGCCGCGGCTATCGGCGGTCTGCTCGGCGATGACGAACGAGCGGTCGGCCTCCTGGGCGCCATCAAGACCGACGAGATCTCGGCCCGAATCGACGAAGCGGCTACCTCTGGGGATGTGCTGCTCCAGTCGCGCCAGATCGATCATCCTGCGTTTCCAAAGGCGACGGTTCGAACCCCGGTGGTGGTCAGGGTGGATGCTGCGGATCGCGACGCCTACATGCGGGAGATGTTCGGGCCCGTCATCTACGTCGTTGCCACCGAGTCGACCGACGAGTCCCTCCAGCTCGCCGCCCAGTCGGCCAAGGAAAAGGGTGCGATCACCTGGCTCGTCTACACGACAGACGATGAGGTGACCGATTCTGCGATCGATGCCGCGGTCGAGGGCGGCGTCTCGGTCGCCTTCAACCTCACGGGCGGTTTGTATGTCAACCAGTCGGCCGCCTTCTCCGACTTCCACGTCACCGGTCACAACCCGGCTGGCAATGCCTCGCTGACCGATCCAGCCTTCGTCGCCGGCCGCTTCAAGGTGATCGGAGTGAGAAGAGAGTCGTGAGTCGGGAGCCGTGAGTCGTGAGTCGGACGGAGGGGGCTGTTGCGGTACTCCCCCCAAAGAGGGGGAGAAACAGGGGGAGAAACGAAGAAGCCACTGCGTCAACAGCCGGTGTCGCACTTTCGCGAAACACGACACCCTGAGCGGGGACCAATAGCGCCGCTGCAGGGCCATGACTGATTCCCTATCCTGAATGCTCTGCAGCGCGGTACGGAGGCACCTTGACTTCGTGGACGATGGAACAGGTCGAATCGCCGGATCTTTCTGACACCTACCCCACGGTCGCCATGCGGGTGCGCCAGTGGGCACAGACCAACCCGGACCAGGTCGTGATGCGGCACAAGGACTTCGGCATCTGGCAGGAGCGCACCTGGGCCGAACTGTGGGAGCAGGTGCTGATCGTCGCCCACGGGCTTCTCGCCCTTGGCGTTCGTAGCGGTGACATCGTGTCGGTCCACTCGGAGGATCGGCCGGAGTGGGTCATTCTCGACCTGGCGACGGTGGCGATCAGAGGCATCTCGACCGGCCTCTACCCGACGAACCCCACCGCCGAGGTCGCCTATTTGCTCAACGACTCCGGAGCGTCCGTCCACTTCGCCGAGGACCAGGAGCAGGTGGACAAGGTGATCGACGCAGGCCGCGACGCCTTCCCGAGCATCCGCACCATCCTCTACGTC
>CAXMPL010000013.1:0-8819 GCA_964195125.1 uncultured Kiloniellales bacterium
GACCCGGCGTTGGATCTCGAAGGCGGCGGTACTCGTGGAGTTGTCGGTCCAGGAGACGTCGATCATGTCCATGGCGACGCCGCTCGCGACGACGCTACTGGGAGAAGCCGGGGCGGTACCGGAGCCCGGCGAATCCGAGCGGATGTACATGTGGTCAACCCACAGCGTGTCCAGGGATCGGTTACCGCGGTTGCGGTTGGTATCGGTGACGCGGATCGTCACATCGCCTTGGGTCGACGGCGGCAGTACATAGCTCTCGTATCCGGTCGCCGATGAGCCGACGGTGACCATGTCGGTGAACGCCGACCCATTTGTTGAGTAGGCGAAGGTGAAGGCGTCGCCATCGGATGAATCGCTCGCCGTCGCATTGACGAAGAAGGAGACCACATCACCGCCGGTCACCGAAATGGTGAAGGTGTGTGAGAGGCGGGAGATGCGATTGCTCGGCTTGCCGCCCGACTCCTCCTCGGTGATCGCCTCGATGTTGCCGCCATCGACGTGCGTGTCGGTGTAGGAACCGACCACGGTGCCAAACGTCGTGCTCTCCGCGCTGGCGTAGTCCTCGACACTGGTTGGCGGCGGGCCGTTGTCCACGGTGACGGTGACTGGCGTGGCGTTGGTGGTGTTTGATGCCGAATCGGTCGCTCGGGCCTCGACCAGCGCCGGTCCATCAGTCACCCCGGTCGAATCCCACGACCCGTCATAGGTGCCACCGTTCCACGACGCTGGGCTCCACGTTGACCCGCCATCGATACTCCACTGCACCGTCAACGAACCCGCACCATCCTCGGCATCTGACGCTGCGATTTCGATTGGCACCAGCCCCGACACCGTCGCCGCCTCGGCCGGCGCCGCAATCGACACCAGCGGAGCGGCATCCCCACCGCCGGCGCCGGCGGCAGCGGTATCGGCGGCGCGCAGCGCATTCACCAGCGGTTCCGGGATCCCGTCCGGATCGGGGAAGGTTCCATTGAACACGTCGCTCATCTGCCATTGCCCGTGACCGGCACACGTCGCCGCATTCGCTACGGCACCGTCCGGACATTCGCCGGTGGAGCGGAGAATGTCCCGGACCTGGGTCGGGCTGAGCGTAGGATCGGCCGCCAGCACCAACGCCGCCACGCCGGCCACGTGCGGTGACGCCATCGACGTGCCCGAGTTCAGGCCCCAGCCGCCGTCATTGGTCGTCGAGTACACACGGACCCCAGGGGCAGCCACGTCGATGATTGAGCCGTAGTTGGTGAAGCTGGCCAGCGAATCGTCGCACTGGTTGAAGATGTCGATCCAGAAGCCACAGCCGGCGAAGCTGCGCGCCCCGTCGAGGTCGGAGAAAGCCGACACGGCGATCGTCTCTGGATAGGCGGCGGGGAAGAAGCTGCTCGCGTTGGTGGCGTTGTTGCCGGCTGCGGTCACCACCGTGACGTCGGCGGCGACCAGGTTGCAGATGGATTGGTGGAGCGCACTCGAGCCACAGCCCGGGCCCTCGGCGTGAGTCTCCCCCAGGCTCATGTTGATCACCGTCGGGATTCCATCACCGGCGAGGGCGAAGACGTGATCGAAGCCGCAGATGATCTGGGCGTCGGTGCCAAAGCCGAAGTCGTCGAGCACCTTGACCGCCGCCAGGCTGGCGTCGGTGGCAACGCCGACCACGCCTTCACCGTTGAACGACGCCGCAGTTGTGCCAGCGACATGAGTGCCGTGCCCGTGCCCATCGATGGGATCCGCCGCCTGGTTGATGCAGTTCTTACCCTCGGCCGGCTTCAGGTTCGGTGCCAGATCGACGTGGTTGGGCATGATGCCGGTGTCGAGGATGGCGATCCGCACCGGGGCCCCGTCGGCCATCCGGCCATCGTGGCCGGCTCCGTGAGCCGCCCAGGCATCGATGCGGAACACTCCGTTCGGACCGGTTTCGGTCGCCTGCAGGACGCGGGTCGGTTCCACTCGGAGGACGTTCGGGTTGCGGGCGATGGCCTCTGCGGCCTGAGCAGAGCCGCGGAAGGAAAAGCCGTTGAGGACGAACTGATAGACATGCTCGGCGACACCGCCATGCTGGCTAGCCAGACCGACGGCGTGCTCACCGGCGGGGGTGTCGGGATCGAGGGTGACGATCCACGTATCGCTTTCCTCTCCCGGCGGTGCCGCGACCGCCGCCGGCACGGCGAACGTGGTGACAAGCAGCGCGAGCGCGGCAACGGGGATCAGTCGACGGTGCAAGGTCTCCTCCTGTGCAACTGCCACCCATTCTGCTACGACTACGGAGAGTAGTCAATAGGCCGCACGCATTGCGACTTAGTGCTCCCCCGTTTGATCTTGCTACTACTGAGAGTGGTCGTACGGCGCTGAACCTGCCAGCCGTAGTCACCTTGATCCCTGCCCAGCACGTCCTTGACCACTTGGTCCCTTGGCACCACGGAGATGCTGTCACCGGCGATGCCTTCACCGTTGACACGGGTGTCGAGTAGGGGGCCGTTCTCTCATCAGCAGCGCACGAGCCGTCTTTCGGCCCCTCCTCCTGCCCGACCTCTCCATCAAGGAACCGCCTGGGACCCGTCCCGCTGGACCGCAGGCCGCCCGTATCGGCACATATGCGCTACTGGGTGTGTGACTCGGTCAAGGTGCGGCCGTCCACTGCCAGAGTGCGAAGCCACCGATGACGATCACGTAGAACATCACGATGAGTACGACCACCGGACATGCGCTCCCTGCTAGTCGGTCGTGAGGGGCGTCTGGAAGAGTCTCGGCGCAAGTCGGGAGCCGGGGATGGATACCACTGAGACTCGGACCTCGCAGAACGGTCGCGATCAGCTCAGTGTGGCCAGTCCCTTGAGTAAGAACACGATGCCGAAGCTCATGAAGAGCCCGATCGCCGTTGCTCGTAGGTGACTCTTGATCCACTCGAACAGTGCGTTGAGTATTCGGCCAACTCGGTCTTGGGCTATGGCGTAGGCGCCGATGATCACGAAGTAGGCGATCTGGACCAAGAGGGTGAACACGAGGTAGTTGGCGAGGCTGCCCAGCGGGCGGAGTTGTGCAGTGAACATGATCGCAACCGCGGTGAGCACGAACACCCACTGCTTGGGGCTGGCGAAGATCCAACCGAATCCGATCTTGTATGCACCTGCTGGTTCGAGACGCTCGAGGCGTTCGAGGACCGAAGCCAGGGAGCCGCCGCCAGCTGCAGGAGCCGTGGCAATCTTGAATGCGCCGGCGAGCAGTATCACACCACCAACGACGAACAGTGCACCCACGAAGGTGGAGAGATCAGCGGATCGATCAGCTGCCGTGAGCCCGATGATGCTCATGGCGGCACCGAACGCGGAGCCTTGGAGCATCATTGCTGAGACCATTCCCAGTACATAGCTGAGCGCCGTTGCCGTGCTCCGAGGAGTGTGCAGCAGCAGAATCACGGCGAGCGTCCGGGCCGGAGAAATCATCATGGCGAGCAGGACCGGGAGGAGATCGATCCACATGTCCGCCACGCGCGTAGCCCTTTCGACGAAAGCCCGGAGCGTACCCGCCCATATCGGCACATGTGCGCTATCTGCTGGACCCATCGCTGGCGGTCGGCGACTGGTGGGCTACAGGAGGACGAGTTGGTGGGGGGTAGGTTGTAGGGCGTTCGTAGGGAACCGCCAGCTACCTGGGACGAGCCGTAGTGTTGGCACCAGATTTGACACCAGTTTGAGGTCAAACGCGGTGCCAGCGGCAGTGACGATTCGGTAGAACCCTTGCCTGCAAGGATCTGATCAGCACGCCCGGAGGAACTCGAATCCCCAACCTTCTGATCCGTAGATGGACGCACCCCGTCCATAGGAGTCCGTAGCGGTCCATACCGTCCGGAACAGAGGATGAGGGATACGTCGCTGACTACGGATCAGAAGACTCGGCGGGGAGCGACCATAGCCTCTCGGGTGGCAGGGTGACGCGGACGGTGTCGCCCACGGCATGGCTCTTCGCGTTGTCGATCGGGATCGTCGCCTCCAGGTCGAGGCCCCCCGCCTTGAGCTGCATCCGGATATGGCTGCCCCGGAACTCCGCGGCGATGACCCTGGCCTGGAAGGTGTTCACCTGGCCCTCCGCAGCGTCGAGCACCACGGCCTCGGGGCGGATGGTCACCAGCACGGTTCCCGATGCCGGCGATTCAGCGATCACTCGTAGCCGCCCCAGCGGGGTCGCGACTTCATTGTTCGTTCGCTCTCCGGGGATGAGGTTGCCGGCGCCGAAGAATATCGCGACCCATGCTGAGGCGGGGCGCTCGAAGAAATCGCGTGCCACGCCCTCTTGAACCAGGCTCCCGCTTCGAATCAACGCCACATGGTCGGCTATGACGATCGCGTCCTCCTGATCGTGGGTGACGAGAAGAGTCGTGAACCCGAGGCTGTGCTGCACGGTGCGCACAAGCTCACGCATCTCGCCGCGGAGGCCGGGATCGAGGTTGGCAAGTGGTTCATCCAACAGGAGCAATTTGGGCGCGATGATGAGCGCCCGAGCGAGCGCCGCACGCTGCTGCTGGCCACCGGAGAGCTGCTCGGGGCGCCGGGTTCCGAAGTCCTGGAGACCGACGAGCTCGAGCATCTCTGCCACGCGACGGTTGCGCTCGGTTGGGGACGTCTTGCGCATGCGCAAACCGAACCCGACATTGTCCTCGACCGTGAGGTGGGGAAACAGCAGGGAATTGTGAAACACCATCGGGGCATCGCGCTCGGGCGCGGGCAGGTCAAGGACGGACTCGCCGTCGAACTGGATGTCGCCCGAGGTCGGTCGAAGCACGCCTGCAATCATCTTGAGCAGAGTCGTCTTGCCGCTCCCTGAGGGACCGAGCAGCGCCGTGACCCGGCCGGGCTCGATTGTGAGCGAGAACTCCTCGACTGGGTGGGCGGATCCGAAGTGCTTCGTCAGGTCCACCAAGTCGACGCGGGTCGTCATGTGCCCGTCGTCCCCCACCCGGCCCGCACGACGTGGCGGGACGCCACGCCCAGCAATATCACCACAGGCAATGCGAACACAATCGTGAGGGCACCGGTGATGGCCACATCGCCGCCGCTGGCCGTCGAAACGAGAAGCACGGGAAGCGTGAGTACCTTGCCTCCGCCGATCTGGAGCGTGAGAACGTACTGGCTCCACGACACGATGAAGGCGAAGAACCCGGCGACGATCAGACCCGGCATGATGGCGGGCATCGTCACATGCCGAAAGACGCTCAAGGGCCCGGCCCCGAGCGTCCGCGCTTGTGCCTCGAAATCTGCGTCATAGTTCGCGAACACCCCTGCCAGGACGAGCACGGCGTACGGCGCGGCTGGGATGAGGTGGACGAGCACAAGTCCCCAGAACGTCCCGGAGAGACCCAGACGGATGAACGTGATGTCGAGGCCGATCGCGACGGCCACTGCGGGCACCAGTAGCGGCGTCAGGACGAGGAACTCGAGTATGCGTCTGCCGCGGAAGGATCGCAGGCCGAGCACTCTTCCGGCCGGCACCGCCACGAGGAGCGACAGGGCGGTGACCACCGTGGCTACGGCAACGCTCCACCCCAAGGCTTTCCAGGTGCCTCCATCGGCAGCGAGCACGATGCGCCACGCACGGGTGCTCCACTCGGCGGGGACCAGCTGTGGGAAGACGTACCGACTGGCGAATGAGTGAATGACCAACGGAACGAGCGGAAGAAGGATGATGCCTACGATCAGAACGGCGGCGATGCGGCCGCTCACAGCCTCTCGATGCCGGCGCGGCCGGATAGGCTGTCGCGGCCAGCTCGGCGTTCGCGCAGGCGAAGGCGAAGGCGCAATTACTCGATCCGTCCGCTGGGTCGCCGTCACGCTCGTTCTCCCCGCAGGACCCGGCGGACCAACGTCAGGTAGACGAGCGCTGCTGCCATCACGACAATCGACATGATCACTGCCAGGGCCATCGCTTCCGGCCGCCTTGCCAGGTCGACGTTGGTGTGGAGCCGATAGGCGAGCACCGGAAGGGCTCTCGGAAAGCTCTCGCCGAGCAGCAGCGGCACCTCAAACGAGCCGAAAGCAAACGCAAAGACGATCACCGAGATCGGCGCCACCGCGGGTACGAGCAGCGGCAGCGTGACGTGACGCAACCGCTGCCACGACGAAGCGCCCAGCGATGCCGCCACGCTCTCGTAGTTTTCGGTAACGGACCCCAGCACCCCGAGCGCCACGATGGCGATGAAGGGGGCGTCCTTCCACACGAACTCGGCGACTATGCCAAGCGCAAACGGGTCGTACACCAAAGCCGGGAACTCAGAGGGGGCGTCGATCAAACCTATCGACTGCCCCAGTCGAGCGATCAGACCGCTCTGGCCGAGGAGGTGAACCATCGCCAGGGCACCAATGACATGCGGAATCGGAAGGCTGAGCTGGAACAGGAACGCTGAGCGCCCTCTCCCCCGCCAGATCCTCCGAATCCCTAGCGCCATGGCGATACCCAACACCGTGGACAGGAGGGCCGCCAGGAAAGCGATTCGTGTTGACAGCAGCAGCGATTGCCAAAACTCACCGTTGCTAAACAACGATCGGTAGGCATCCAGGTTGAAGCTCCGCAACCCGATGAGCGGGAAATAGCCCAGACTTTGTATCACCGCCAGCACGAGCGCCGCCGTAAACAGCGGCACGATCACCACCAGGGCAGGTACCAGCTTTGTCCACGAGCGGTCGCGGATGAGAGGCGATGCGCGGCGCCGTGGCTCAGCCCGCAGGCTGTGATTGCCGGATGAAGACATCCCAGTCGTGTTCCAATCTCAACGTGTACGCCTGATCCACCTCGGGAAGTCGAACCGCTTCGAGTCGGTCGAACGACACGGCCGCACCGCCCAGGTTGTCCATCACTTGCTGTAGAGCAACGCGGTCTTCGCCATTGACGAGGTCGAGGGAGATCGCCAACCCATCCCCCCACCCGTTGGCGGGGTCGAGCTTGGCGGCCTGCAAGGCGGGATCGAGCACCAGGTTGGCCAAAACCATCGCGGCTTCTGGGTCGCCGGCATTGGTCGGAATCGCCAGGTAGTGAGAATCGCCGATCGTCCCCGTGTCGAAGACGAACGGGCGGGCGGTGCCCGGCAGAACACCGGCATCAATCTCGGCTTGGATCCCTCCTGGCAGCTGGGTGAAGGTGAAGTCGACTTCCCCGTTGGCAAAGAAACGGTTCAGAGTGGCGATGTCCGGCGGGAACGTCCGACCCGAGCGCCACAGGTCGGGGTTGATGTCGGTGAGGAAATCCCACAGGTCGGCGGAGCCCTCGGCGAACGTTGTTTCATCGAGCGATCCGAGCCAGGGCTCCACCCCACCCGTCAGCTCGTAGAACGCCTGCTTGATAAACCTCGTGCCATGGAAGGCAGGAGGCGCCGGATACGTGAACCGCCCCGGATGGGCCGCGATCCACCCTCCGAGCTCGATGTAGGAGCGAGGCAGGCTGTCCTCGTCGGTGCGGGCGCTGTCGTAGACAAACTGGAACTGAGCGCTGCCCCATGGTGACTCGGAGCCGTCGACGGCGAGCCCGAAGTCTCGGTTCACGGCAGCTGAATCCCAATCCACGAAGCGTGCGTTGGGTATTTGAAGAGCCCAACTCGGTACCAAGGCATTGGCTTGTCGAAGCGTGAAGAAGTTCTCGCCGTTGATCCAGATCAGATCAACAGACCCGCCCTCATTTCGACCAGCTTGCAGTTCGGCAAGGACCTTGTTGACGGCATCCACGGTGTCTGCAACCGGCACCCGGTTCAGCGTGATCCCAAAGTCTTGCTCCAGGATGGGGCCGTAGGTGCGATCGACAAAACGGTTGATCTCGCTACTCCCGCCCCACATGTAGAGATCGATGGTCTGGCCACGCGCGGTTGCCAGGACTGCGTCCCAGTCGCCAGGGTTGCTGTTGTCATCGGGTGGGGATTCCCCCCCGGAGCAGCCGAAGGCCACAGCCGCCAGCGCAAATGTGAGTAGAACCAGCCTTTTACGCTCTGTGAGCCGACTCAGGAGTCGACCACGATGGACCGCACTGTTTGTCCGCAGGGCTGCCCGGGCCGTACCGAAGGACATCATGGACTGCCATTCGCCTGGTCAACATGTCCGATTCACGCTACCGGGAGGGATGTCCTACTCGGACGGGTCCACGGAGCACAACACCAACGCAGATGTGCTGGGTGAACCGCCCCGAGTTTCACAGAGACTCGGGGCGGTTCACCTGACCCACAGATCCAACACCAACAGGTCGCCTTCCCAATGACCCGGTACCGCCCGGTCCTCCACCTCGGCAGGTCGTTCTGAGATCATGACCGGGTCGACGATCTGGCCCTTCCCCGAACGAGGACGTTTCCCTTGAGGTCTCCGGTTGACTCTGCGGGTACGCAGATGCTGTGCCAGCTCACGTTTCAAGCCGCCACGGGCCTGGATGAACAACGACAGATAGATGGTTTCGTGGGACACGTGCATCGCCTCATCTGAAGGGTACGTGTGGCGTAACCAGCCCGAGATCTGCTGCGGGGACCACCGCACCGCCAGCTTGTCCTCGACTGCCTCACGCAGCGCTGGGTTGGTGACCAGTTTGCACCGCTGCGGGCGGCGAGCCCGCTCCCGCGCCGCCCGGTCCGCTCGATGCGCCCGATACCCGCTTCGGCCACCGTTACCAGCCACCTCCCGACTGATCGTCGACACAGCCCGCTCCATCCGGCTCGCGATCTCACGCAGCGAGTCACCTGCTGCCACCCCCCGCGAGATCTCCTCCCGCTCAGCCAATGACAGATGCCGCTCCGAGCGACAACGCCGAGCCGGACGCACCCCACCGGCATCCTCGAATAATCGCCGAATCGACGACCCGTTCCG
>CAXMPL010000014.1:0-2439 GCA_964195125.1 uncultured Kiloniellales bacterium
CCCGCATCGGTCTCGGCGGTTCCGGCGTGGATGACCAGCGCATCCGGGTGTTTCTCGGCGTTGGCCACCCCGCTGATCACGGCGCCCCGCTCCGGGGCAGCCGGGTAGCCGGCGGAGGCAAGCACCACATCCACCGCCGCAGTCTCCGACCAGCGGAGGGCCCGGTCGGGGAGGGCACCGGCGGACGCTGCGGCCATCAACTCGAGAAGATCTTCGTCAAGACGGGGAAGGATCGCTTGCGCCTCAGGGTCTCCCATGCGACAGTTGAACTCGAGGACCTTGGGTCCGTCGTCGGTGAGCATCAGCCCGACGTAGAGGAACCCGCGATACAAGACGTCGTCGACGGCGAGGGCGCTGAGGACGGGCTCTATCGCGGCGACGATCGTGTGGTCGACGAGATCGTCCGGCAGGTCGTCGACCGGTGAGAAACTCCCCATTCCCCCGGTGTTGGGCCCCTCGTCTGCGTCGCGCAGCCGCTTGTAGTCGCGTGCAGGGGCGAGAGGTAGCGCCCGCTCTCCGTCGACCAATGCGAACACCGATACCTCTCTGCCCTCGAGATGCTCTTCGATGACGATCGTGGATCCGGCGTCCCCGAAGGCACCGCCGAGACAGGCAGTGGCCCAGGCCTTGGCGGCGTCCCTGTCGGTGGTGACGAGAACTCCCTTGCCGCCAGCGAGGCCGTCGGCCTTCACCACGAAGGGGCCCTGTATCTCATCGAGATAAGAGTCGGCCGCCTCCACATCGGTGAAGACCCTGGCGGCGGCAGTCGGCACCCCGGCCCTTGCCATGAGGTCCTTGGCGTACGCCTTAGAGGCCTCGAGCCGCGCTCCAGAAGCAGTGGGTCCGAATGCGGGGATGCCGGAGGCGTCGAGGGCATCTACTACGCCGGCGGCCAGCGGGGCCTCCGGGCCGATGACAACGAGGTCGATTCCCCTCTCGGCGGCAAACGCGGCCACCGTTTCCGGGTCGAGAGGGTTCACATCCACTGTCTCGCCGAGTGAGGCGAGGCCGGGATTGCCCGGAGCGGAAATGAGCTCGGTGAGCAGCGGGCTCTGCGCCAGCTTCAAGCCCAGGGCATGCTCTCGCCCCCCACCACCGAGCAGTAGCACCCTCATCCGGTGTGCATCAAGGTCGCCTCGCGGTCGGGCCCGACGCCCACCGAGGTGACCGGAACTCCGGCGAGCTCCTCGACACGCTCCACGTATCGTTGCGCGGCCTTTGGGAGGTCGTCGTATTCACGGGCGGCGGTGATATCGGTCGACCAGCCCTCGTGTTCTTCGTACACCGGAGCGCAGTTGTACAGCACCCGCTGCTGGCGGGGGAACTCCTCGTAGCGGTCGCCTAGCGAGTCGTAGGCGATGGCGATCTTGAGAGTGTCGAAGTGGGAGAGCACGTCGAGCTTGGTCAGCGCGATCTCGCTGAGGCCGTTCACCCTGGCCGCGTACTTCAGCGCCACCCCATCGAGCCAACCGCATCGCCGCCTGCGACCGGTGACGACTCCGTACTCGCCACCGATGTCGACCATCCGTTCCCCGATCTCGTCGTGCAGCTCGGTGGGGAAGGGACCGGTTCCGACCCGTGAGATGTACGCCTTGGCGACCCCGATGACGGTGTCGATGTCCCTTGGGCCGATCCCCGATCCGGTGGTTGCACCGCCGGCCGTAGGGTTCGACGACGTCACGAACGGGTAGGTCCCATGATCGACGTCGAGAAGCGTTCCCTGGGCCCCCTCGAAGATGACGTTCTTCCCGTCACGGATGGCTTGCCAGATCAGCAACGACGTATCGGTGACGTACTCCTGGATCCTGTCTGCGTACACCAGGTACTCGTCATAGATCTCGTCGATGTCGAGGGGCAGCTGGTTGTACACTTTCTGCAACTGCCGGTTCTTGTCCTTGAGGTTGACCTCGAGCTTTTCCCTGAAGATCTTTGGGTCGAATAGATCCTGGACCCGGATCCCAAACCGTGAGTATTTGTCGAGGTAGGCGGGCCCGATGCCCCGCTTGGTCGTCCCGATTTGCTGCTGACCCAGAAAACGCTCCAGGATCGCATCCAACTTGCGGTGGTACGGCATGATCACGTGAGCGTTGGCGGAGATCCGGAGCTTGGTGGCGTCGATGCCGCGCCCCGACAGCTCGTCCATCTCCTGGATGAGCACCGCAGGGTCGATCACGGTGCCGTTTGCGATTACAGGGGTCACGGTGGGGTAGAGGACACCGGATGGGATGAGGCTGAGCGCAAACCGCTCTCCATCGACGACGATGGTGTGCCCTGCGTTGTTGCCGCCCTGGTACCGCACAACGAGGTCGGCGGTCTTCGAGTAGAGATCGGTGATCTTGCCCTTCCCCTCGTCACCCCACTGGGCGCCGAGGATCACAGACGCTGGCATGCGATCTCCTCTGCTCGTACGGAAGGATTGTAGAGGAGAGTCATAGAGTC
>CAXMPL010000015.1:0-3336 GCA_964195125.1 uncultured Kiloniellales bacterium
AACGCACCATGCCCGACTTGGGGATCCAGATCCGCGCCGGGCTGCACACGGGAGAAATCGAGCGCACCGGCGACGACATCGGAGGACTTGCCGTCCATATCGCGGCTCGGGTCATCGATGCCGAGCCGGGAAGCGGGGTCATGGTGTCGAGCACGGTCAAGGATCTCGTCGTCGGGTCCGGTATCGAGTTCGAGGAGAGGGGATCGCACCAGCTCAAGGGTGTTCCAGGCGACTGGCACCTGTACGCGGTGAGCGGCCTGCCCTAGGCGCTCGCTGCGCTCGCTTACGTATTACGTATTACGAACTCTCGAGTTCAGCAGCAATCGACATCTCTCTGCGGTATTTGGCCCAGTCGGAGACCTTGGTAGACCACAGCGCGTCTGTGATGAGCTGGAAGACACCGATCCCCACCAGCACGATGACGGTCCAGGTGGGGACACCGGCGATCAGTGCGGAGGGGAGGAGCAGAAGGGGGATCGACTTGGTCACGATGGCTCCCGAGGCATGCATCCACGCCCGCGACCGGGCCGGCGACCGCAGATAGCTGGCGAAGTCGGTCTTCACACCGGGCTGGGGGGGTTTGAACCCGGCGAACCAGGCGGTGAACCGGATCCCGACCACCGACCCGACCGCGAGGTGCGCCAGCCCGTGGGTCGCCACCAGCAACCCGCCGGTACCGAGGAGAAACCAGATTCCATTCCATGGGGCGGCGGTGCCGTAGGCGACTCCGATGAGCACCAGTGCGACGACGGCACCGAGGATCGCAGCCAGCGTTCCGGGCCAAAGCGGTATCAGGATCGGCACCCAGGATCGGAACGCTGCCTGATCGATGACACCGATACGGTCGGCGTACGGGTCGACCAGCGACCGATCGCTCTTGACGGTCGCTACCGCCCTCCAGAAGCCTGTCCTATGCAGCACCACCGGCCCGGCTGTGCCGAGCGCCGCCTCGGCGGCATCGAGAGCGGCTTCGATCTCGGCAGACGTCATCGGATCGTCCATGTCCCGAGCCTACCGAGCCCACCAATCACCCAGATGGTCGCCGATCGCTTCCCTCCACCGATTCGTCATGGCGCCCACCGGGTCGACGCAGTCGGCAAAGTCGTCCCATAGCAGCGGTTCTTCTACCCATACCCGCAGCGACGGACGGCGCATCGCCTCAAAGGACGGGCTCAGCAGCCGCTCGGTTCCATGAACGGCGACCGGTAGTAGCGGGGCACCGGTCATCCACGCCAGCCAGGCGGCGCCGCGCTTCGGCTCGGTCTCCCCCCAATATGTCTCCCGCCTGCCCTCCGGGAAGAACCCGACGGTTCCCCCCGCGGCGACGTGCCTGATCGCCTCCCGGAGCGGGCCGAGAGGCGCACCGTCCCGGTCGGTGGGAATGGCTCCAAAAAACAAAGTGAGCCGATCGAAGAGCGCCCCTCTCCCGAACAGGTCATCGAGGGCGATGAATCGGATGTCCCTGCCAACCGCAATCGTCACCACTGGCGGGTCGATATGGGAGAGGTGATTGGCAGCGACCACCAGACCTCCCTCACTCGGCACATGCTCGGTACCGCTGACCTCGAGATCCAGAAAAAGCTTGGCTGCCAGCCGCAACGGCGGCGTGAAAACCTTGGTCGCCAAGGCCGCCCGCTGATACTCGTGGTCAGGCATCGGTGGACAGTTGCGAGAACAGGTTGGCAAACGCCAACTGCGGGCGCTGGTTGGCAGCGAGGGCGTCGATGGCGTCGAGAACCAGCCCGGCGTTGGCAACCGCGCGTCGCGGCGAAATCGACGACAGCGCCGCCACCGGGATGTCGGTATTGCGAACCGGGCTGGCAAACTGGGCGGCGGCGACATCCCGATAATACGAGGCGAGGATCTCGAGTCCGGTGACGTGCAGAGAGTCCGTTGCTCGCTTCAACTCACGGGTCTGGCGGTCCTTTAGCAAGCGAGGAGCATCCTCGCCGAGCAGGTCGCGTTCCTCGTCTTGACGCTTCTTCAGCGCAGCAAGCAACGGCTCGGTCGCCTCCATCGCCTCCTCAGCAAGGCGAAATGCCACTCCTGGGAACTCACCGAGCCGCATCGGCACGCCGAGCCAGAGCCTCCGGAAGGCGGCGACCTCGGGCTCGGTTGCCAGCGCAACCGCCAATCCGGGCCGGCCTCCGGCGATACGCGCAACCTCGGCTGCGGAACCAGCATCGATCCCGACGCGGCTGAGGCCCTCGGCAAGTTCGGCATCGCCCACCCGACCGAACACCACCGTTCGACAGCGACTGGCCACTGTGTCCGGAAGTTGATCCTCAGTCTCGGCGACGATGATGAACAGGGTGGAAGGCACCGGCTCTTCGAGGGTCTTGAGAAGTGCGTTGGCAGCCTCATCGTTCATCATCCCGCCCTCGTCCAGCAAGAACACCTTCCTGTTTGCTTCCAGCGGAGTCCGCACCGCCTGAGCCACCATCTGGCGAGCCTGGTCGACCGTGATCGACGCCCGGCCTTCCGGCTCGACGAGGACGAGGTCGGGGTGACGGCCGCCGACGGCCCTGGCGAAGCACGCCTCGTCGTCGCCGCACAGAAGGGCGGCGGCGAATCGCCGCGCTACGGTCGACTTTCCCACGTTGGACGGACCCACAAACAGGTAACCGTGCGATGGGTTGTCTATCTCGCTGGTGAGCATCTCGGTCACCGAGCGGTGCCCGACAATGCCGGAAAACGTGTCCATCACCCGATACCCAGGGCGGCGATGACCGCATCCACCACCGCATCGAGTTCGCCGTTGGCATCGATGACGAGAAACCTGTCGTGCTCGGCGATTGCGATCTTGGCGAACGCTTCGCCGACCGTACGCTGAAAGTCGACTCCCTCTGCGCCGATCCGGTCTGGGTCGTGTTGTCTGGCGAGCGCTGTCTCTGCATCGACCTGGAGCAGTACGACGAGGTCCGGCCACACTGCCCCAAGGCCCGCTTCGTTGACTCGGCGCACCGTCTCGATGCCGAGACCGCGTCCCGCTCCCTGGTACGCAAGCGACGAATACACCGATCGGTCCCCGATCACCCATGCTCCCGAGGCAAGCGCCGGTGCTATGACCTCGGCGGCGAGTTGGGCACGAGCCGCGGCGAACAGCAGCGCCTCCGGCCACGGGGCCGGCTCCAGATCGTGTCCGAGCAAGATTTCCCTGATCCGCTCACCCACCGGAGTCCCTCCCGGCTCGCGAACCCGGACCACCGTTTCGCCACGTGCTTCGAGGGAGTCGCCGAAACGCGTGGCGACCGTCGACTTGCCGGCACCGTCGATGCCCTCAAAGGCGATGTACCTGCTGCGAGGTCGGGTCGTGGCGGTCACGGTTGCAAGTTA
>CAXMPL010000016.1:0-4785 GCA_964195125.1 uncultured Kiloniellales bacterium
GTAGGCGAATCACCGATCGATGACTCGGTGATCAGAGATCTGTATGAGGCGATGGTCACCGCCCGCAGCTTCGACCACAAGGCAACGGCGCTGCAGCGACAGGGCCGGCTTGCCACGTACGCACCGTACGAGGGTCAGGAGGCGGCCCAGATCGGCGCGGTTGCCATGCTGGAGCCCGGCGATTGGCTGGTGGCTTCCTACCGGGACGGCGCCGCCATGCAAAGCCGGGGCTATCCGTGGACCCAGCTGCTCCTCACCCGAACCGGCGACGAACGCGGCGGGCAGCCACCCGCCGGGGTGAACGTGCTGCCGCCGTCGATCACGGTGGGGGCGCACATGGTCCATGCCGTAGGGCTTGCTTGGGCAGAAAGCCTCAAAGGGACAGGTGCGGTGGCGATGACCATGTTTGGCGACGGGGCGACGTCGGAAGGCGATTTTCACGAAGCGATGAACTTCGCCGGTGTTTATCAGACGCCGACCATCTTCGTGTGCCAGAACAACGGCTGGGCGATCTCCATGCCAAGGGCCAGACAGACCGCATCCGCGACCATCGCTCAGAAGGCAGACGGATACGGGATGCCGGGGGAACTCGTCGACGGCAACGATGTGCTTGCCATGTACGATGCCGCGGCTCGAGCCGTTGACCGGGCGCGGCGAGGGGAGGGGCCAACCCTGATCGAGGCGCTGACACACCGGATCCGGGGGCATACCACTGCCGACGACGACGGGCGTTACCGATCTCCCGAGGAAACCGCCCGATGGGCAGTGCGGGACCCACTGGAGCGGGTGCGCCTCTACCTCGAAGCCGGAGGAATGTGGTCTCACAAGTGGCAGAAGGAGATCGAGTCCGCGGCAACGGCGGCAATCGAGGCCGCGGTGGAAGAGGCAGAGTCCCTCGAACCGTTTACCGCCGAGGAGATCTTCGACGCTATGTACGCCGAGGTGCCGCCACCGCTGGCCACCCAACGAAGAGGAGCAGCGGAGGCGGGCTTGGCATGACCGAGCTGAACATGGCGCAAGCCCTCAACGCCGCACTCGACCGCGCCCTCGCCGACGAGCGGGTCGTGCTCCTCGGCGAGGATGTCGGTCAAACCGGCGGCGTGTTCAGGGTCTCGGATGGGCTGCTCGAAAAACATGGAGCCGATCGGGTGATCGATACCCCAGTCTCAGAAGCAGGGATCGTTGGCGCCGCCTACGGCATGGCCATCGCCGGTCTCCGCCCCATCGCAGAGATCCAGTTCATGGGATTCAGCTACCCGGCATTCGACCAGATCATCAGCCACGTATCCCGAATCCGCAACCGTTCCAGACACCGGTTCACCGCTCCGCTCGTTGTCCGGGTGCCATACGGAGCGGGAATCGGGGCCGCCGAGCACCACAGCGAATCGACCGAAGCCCTGTACGCGCACGTCCCAGGTCTGAAGGTTGTCGTGCCGTCCAATCCGCACGATGCCTACGGCCTGCTGCTGGCCGCCGTCGACGACCCGGATCCTGTCATCTTCCTGGAGCCGATCCGGCTGTATCGCTCTGCCCGAGGCGAGGTTCCCGAAGAGCCGTATACCGTCCCCATCGGCACGGCGAAGGTAGAGAAGCCTGGCAGCGACGTCACCATCATCGCCTACGGCTCCATGATGCGCGAGGCCCGCGCCGCCGTGACCGAGCTCGCACACAGCGACATTGACGCCGAGCTGCTCGACCTCCGAACCATCGTCCCATTCGACAGCGAAACCGTTATGGAATCGGTCACCAGAACGGGACGCGCCGTTGTCGTGCACGAGGCACCGCGCACCGCCGGCTTCGGAGCCGAGATCGCCGCCCAGATCTACGAGCAGGTGTTCTACTCATTGCTGGCCCCGGTGGAGCGTGTAACCGGGTGGGACACCGTGGTCCCGCTTCGCAGAGCGGAGCAACACTACGTTCCTTCGGTCGGCCGGGTCGTGGCCGCGGTGCATCGCGTGATGGAGACGTAGCATGGCAAACCAGTTCCACCTCCCCGACATCGGGGAGGGACTGACCGAAGCGGTGGTCGTCTCCTGGCACGTGGCCGTTGGCGAAGCGGTGGCGCTCGACGAACCTCTCGTCGAGATCGAGACCGACAAGGCTGTCGTCGATATCCCTTCGCCGTTCGCCGGCACCCTTCTGCACCAGGGGGCGGGTGAGGGGGCGACGATGGAGGTGGATGCGTTGCTCGCCGTCATCGGCGAACCGGGCGAGACCTGGGCGGAGGAGCCCGACCGACCATCAGGCGCCGCGCCGCTCCCGATCGTTGGATCGCTTGAGGAAGCCCCACCGGCGGCGCGTCCATCGCGCGCCCTAGCGTTGCCGATGGTGCGCAAGCTGGCGAAGGAGCTCGGCGTCGACCTGGCAACCGTCGAGGGGACGGGGCCCGGGGGCAGAATCACCGAAGACGACGTCCATAACGCCGGTGAGTCACGGCCGGTGCGCCGGGCCCCGATGAGCCCGGTGCGCAAGACCATTGCCGATCGGATGACCCGCTCGTGGCGGGAGATCCCGCACGTGACCACCTTCGGTGAGGCCCTGGCCCAACCGCTGCTCACCGCCAGGGATGAGTTGGGCAAGCCTCCACTCGAAGCCCTGATCATCACTCGGGTTCTCCCGTTGCTTGCCGACCACCCGCTGTTCAATGCAGTCGTCGACGGCACCGACATCGTCGAACGAGGCTTCTACGACATCGGGTTCGCCGTCGACGCACCACAGGGCCTGCTCGTCGCCGTCGTCCACGACGCCGACCAGAAGTCCGTGGACGAGATCGGAAGCGAGGTCGTCCGCCTCGCCGACGCAGCACGGAGCCGTCGTCTGTCACCGGACGATGCCAGCGGGCAGACGTTCACCGTCTCCAACATCGGAGCGGTCGGCGGCAGGTTCGGAACCCCGATCATCCCGCTCGGCACCTCGGCAATCCTCTCCGTGGGCAGGGCCGACCCGCAGCCCGTCGTCGATGACGGGGAGATCGTGGTGGCACGCGTCTTCCCACTGAGCCTGTCCTACGACCACCGCCTCATCGACGGTGCCGAGGGGAGGTCGTTCATGGCGGACCTGATTGAGACAATGGAGCGCCCGTGACCCCTGAACCACCGGCACTGCGAACCCAGGGCTCGTAGGCCCGTTACCCGAGCATGGGAGCCCACGGTTCAGAGGAAGGGAGAGGGAGAGGCAGAGGTGACAGAGACGTTTGAGCCGGGGATCGGCTTCGCCGAGTCGCTGGATCGGGCCGACCCGCTGCGGCGATTCCGCGACCAATTCGCCATGCCGGTACCGAAGCGGGCTGCCGAGTCGACCTACCTCGATGGCGACTCGCTCGGTCTGCAACCTCGTGCCGCTCGCGACATGGTGCTCGCCGAACTC
Organism: uncultured Kiloniellales bacterium; assembly: GCA_964195125.1. Classification (GTDB taxonomy): domain Bacteria; phylum Actinomycetota; class Acidimicrobiia; order Spongiisociales; family UBA5794; genus JACZST01. The sequence continues at coordinate 3,367 of CAXMPL010000016.1, forward strand.
GACCGGTGGGCCGACAACGGCGGTCGGGGGCACTTCGAGACGGATCGTCCCTGGGTCCCGTACCACCAACTCCTGGCCGAGCCGATGGGCCGCCTCACCGGCGCTCTCCCCACAGAAGTGGTCACGATGAACGGGCTGACGGTGAACCTGCACCTCCTCATGGTGAGCTTCTACCGACCGACCGCCTCCCGGTACAAGATCCTGATCGAAGACCACGCCTTCCCCTCCGACCACTATGCGGTCGACTCCCAGATCCGGGCGCACGGTTTCGACCCTGCCCGCGCTCTAGTGACGGTGGAGCCCCGTCCCGGTGACGAGGCCCTGCGGACAGAGGACCTCATCGATGCCATCGACCGGCACGGCTCAGAGTTGGCGCTGGTGCTGCTGCCGGGCATCCAGTACTACACCGGGCAGGTGCTTCCGATGGTCGAGCTGGCAGCAGCGGCCCGGGGGGTAGGAGCGCGGATCGGCCTCGACCTGGCGCACGCGGTTGGCAACATCGAGCTTTCGCTTCACGAATGGGACATCGACTTCGCCGTCTGGTGCACCTACAAGTACCTGAACGCAGGACCAGGGGCGACCGGCGGCGCCTTTGTGCACGAGCGCCACCATGGAGATCCCGACCTACCCCGCTACAACGGCTGGTGGGGTCACGACCGGGCGACCCGATTTGAGATGGATACCGTGTTCCGGCCCATCCCAACAGCAGAGGCATGGTTGGTGAGCAACTCTCCGATCCTGGCCATGGCACCGCTGCTCGGGTCGCTCACCGTCTTCGAAGAGGCAGGGGGCATTGGTCCGCTACGCACCAAGTCCGAGATCATGATCCAATACATGGACTACCTACTGCACACCAGGCTAGAGGGGAGGGTCGAATCGATCACACCCCGGGCTCTCGATCAGCGCGGCTGCCAGCACTCGCTCCGCATCAACGACCCGAGTGGCTCCGGGCAGCAGGTGTACGAGGCACTCGCAGCCGCCGATGTCCAATGCGGCTGGCGGTACCCGAATGTGGTCAGGGTCGCACCGGTGCCTTTATATAACTCGTTTGTGGACATTCACCGTTTCGTCTCGATCCTGGAGCAAATCCTCCACTAGGAGGCTCCGCAAAATGGGAACGATCCGGTCTCTGTCGCAGGGCCATTTGCGGAGCCATGGCCCGAGCGGCCCGCCGCGAAGCGGCAAGAGCGGAAAAAATGGCGCCCCGCATTAGTAGAGCAGTAGCCAAGTAGTAGAGCAGTAGCCAAGTAGCGCAGTAGCGAAAGCAGATACTGATCTACTGATCTACTGATCTACTGATCATCAACATCCGGTACAGATCGGGACGGAAGGAGCCGATCATGCGAAATGACACCGGAACTGCTCCTTGCTCTGGAGATGATCGCATCGGTTGGGATGGCGGTGGCCCTCATCGCCTGG
>CAXMPL010000017.1:0-4530 GCA_964195125.1 uncultured Kiloniellales bacterium
ATCCCCACCTCTGGTTGTGGGACAGCTGCTTCCATGCGATTGCCTGGGCGACGCTCGATGATGAGCGGGCGGTGCGTGAGCTCGAGGCGGTGTTCGTTGCCCAGCTGCCAAGCGGCTTCGTGCCCCACATGCGATACGCGGTGCCCTCCGAGTACAGGGGCCCCCTAAACCACGTCTCTGGGTACACCCAGCCACCCGTTTACGGCCATGCACTGGGCACGATCTTTCGGCAGGGCCTTCCCGTCTCGGAATCGTTGCTCGCCGCGGTCGCTGCCGCCTACGAGTATCTGTGGCGGGAGCGGAGGACCGACGCCGGTCTGCTCGAGATCGTGCACCCGTGGGAGGCCGGAGCCGACGACTCGCCCCGATGGGATGCGTGGATCGGGTCCACCGAGTGGAACCGCGCCCAATGGACCGTCTTCGACCTCGACCTGGTCGATGAGACCACATTTGCGACAACGGGAGAGGCTACTGGCAATACCCGCTTCGAGGCGGTGCCCTCCGCTTTCAACGCCATCGCCGCTCACGGGATGCGCGAGCTTGCCTCCGCCGGAGGAGACCCAGTGTGGGCGCAGCGTGCCGACGAGCTCTCCGCAGCCATCGATGAGGAGCTGTGGGACCCCGGCCAGCGGCTGTGGTCCGATGCCGCGGTAATCGGGCCTGCCGCCTCGACCGCGGTGCCCACGCTCGACGGCGCGCTCCCGGCGTTGGCGACGAACAACCCGGACCTTGCGGCCCAGGCGCTCGACCAGCTGGAGGACGTTACCCGTTTCGCTGCCCCATTTGGACTGGCATACGTCGCTCGTGACCACCCGTTGTACCGACCCGATCTCTATTGGCGCGGGGCGGCGTGGCCGCAGCTCAATTACCTGGCTCGGGTCGCCGCGGTGCGATGGGGCCGGATGGATCTCGCCGACGAGATCGCATTGATGACCCGCCGAGGAGCGGTCCTCTCGGGCTTCGCCGAGCTGTGGGATCCCGAGACCGGTGCGGCGCGGGGTGTGGTGCCGCAGACGTGGGCGGCGCTGGCTGCGGTCGATGCCATCGATCAGCCGCCGATCGACGAGTAGGCCAATACGCCTACCAAGGGGATCGGCCGACGGTCCTGCTCAACGGTTACTTACCGGTACCGCCGCTCAGGCGGTTTGGCGAAAGAGAAGGATGCTGACGATCAGGACCCACAGCAGGGCAAAGCCCATGAAGATGTAGTTGAGCGGCGTCAGCAAGCCCACCGCCAGCACCACACTCACCCATGCCAGCCAAGCAGGGAACACGCCGGTGCGTAACGCCACCAACGCCGCCGCGGCCACCAGCACCGCAAACGCCACCGGTGCCGTGTTGCCGACCAGCACACCTCCAAGGTCATGCAGGCTGGTGGCGGCATCGGCACCGATCCCCCCGGTCGCCCCCGCCCGCTGTGCCGCCGCCAGCGTCGCCGAGTAGCCGACAATCATCGCGGCGGCGGCGGCGACTCCACCCCCGAAGGCAACCGCCGACAGACGCCCGGTTCCGCCTTCGGCGACCCTCAGCGTGCTGCGGACGCTGCCGAGGAACCACAGAAAGAAGAACACCGATAACAGCGCCAGAAACGCGCCAATCGAGACCGTTGTCGAGTTGTCCTCATAGAAGGACTCGATCTCTCCCGCCGGTGGCAGGTAGTCGTAGTTGTTGATCACCACCACCCCGGCAACAAGCAGCACCACGAACAGCACGCCGGTCAGCGGAGCGAACCTCTCCCAACTCGAATCAGCCACCGTCTCCTCCTTGCCGCTGACTTCACGATACGCCGACGTTGCCCAGGTTGCATGCGGGCCGGTAACCCGAGGGGCGCGACCCACCCAAAAAAGGGTTCCCGCCTCTTTGCTAGCGGCCTCCCACCAGCAGCAAGCGCATCGTCACCTCGGCGCCGCCGAGAGCACTGGATCGCAGTAGTAACTCGCCTCCGGCAGCGACCGCGGTCCGCCTGGCGATGTCGAGGCCCAGGCCGGTGGAGTCGGTGCCGCTGCGGCCCCGATCGGCGACGCTGGGATCGTCCGGGAAGCCGTCTCCGGCGTCCTCGACCACCACATCGACGTAAGGGCCGTTGCTGCGGTGGACCGAAACCGCCAGGCCGGTCCCGGGCTGGGTGTGGGCGAACACGTTGCCGATGAGTGCGTCGAGTGCCGCACCGAGATCGGCCTCGGGCGTCCCAACCAGGGCGCGGCTCCGGTTGATGCTGGCATCGAGTTTCCGTCCCTCGTCGGCGGCGAGCGGCTCCCAGAACGCCACCCGCTCGGCGACCACCTTGTCGATGTCCGTCACGGTGCCGCGTGCTTGACGATCGGGTCTTCGGATCTCATCGATGACGTGGTCAACGACTCGTTCGATGTCGTCGAGCTGCGCCACCAATTGATCCTTGCGGGCGCCGTCGGGAAGGGCGTCGGCGTTGAGACGGGCTCCGGTCAAGGGCGTTCGGAGCCGGTGCGACAGGTCGGCGGCAGTCTCACGCTCCAGCTGCAACAGTGCGCCGATCTGGGTGGCAAGCCGGTTGAAGGCGGTGCCGACTCGGCGAACCTCTGGTGGGCCTGCCACCTCGACCCGCGCGTCGAGATCGCCGGAGCCCATCCGGTCGGCCGTGGCGGCTAGGTCGTCAACCGGGCGCACCATGGATCGTCCCAGCCGGTCGGCGACGACGACAGCCAGCAGAACCAGCACCGCCGCCAGCCCGGCCAGGGTCCACCACACCCTGGCCACGCCGGCCCGCATCGCTTCCTCCTCGGCCAGCGCCCGCACCACAACGGTCTCCCCTTCTGGGCCGAGGACCGGGATGTAGATCGCCTGTCCGCCGGTAACGGATTGGCGGAACGTCGTCCCTGCGGCCGCGGTTGCAAAGTCTTCACCAGGATCGAGTGGAGCACCGACGGTGTCGCCGCCAACGATGACGATGGTGAGCGGCCGATCGTTGAATTCACCGTCGGCGGACAGGACCGGTCCGACAAGCTGGTCGATCGACTCCGAGCCGATCACCGCAACCAGTCGAGCCACTGCACCGGCATCGCGCTCGGCGGCGGACAGCTCACGATCGGCGGCCAGATCGCGGACCAGGATCATCAGGGGCACAACGAACGCCAGCGCCACCATCGCAGTGACCGCAAATGCCACCGCGACCAGCCGGGCCCTCACTGCTCTGGGGGAACGAGCTTCACCCCAACGCCCCGTTTGGTGTGGATGTAGCGGGGTTCGGCTGCGGACTCCCCAAGCTTCTTGCGCAACCACGACACGTGGACATCGACGGTTTTGTCGGCACCGCCGTACGGTTGACGCCACACTTCGGCCATCAGCTCGCGTTTGCTGACCATCGCCCCGGGACGCGCCGCCAGGTAGGCGAGCAGGTCGAACTCCCGTGCCCTGAGATCGATCAGCTCCCCGTCGAGCCTGGCCTCATGGGCGTCGCGGTCGATGACGAGACCGCCGACGGTGACGACGGGAGTTTGGTCCGGCTCTCCGGTCCGGCGCAGCACGGCGCGAATACGGGCCTCGATCTGGGCGGCGGAGAAGGGCTTCACCACGTAATCGTCTGCACCCGCCTCCAACAGTCTGACCATCTCCTTCTCATCGTCTCGGGCGGTGGCGACGATCACCGGGGTATCGCCGAGGCCACGCACCATCGCCAGCACGTCGGTCCCGTCGATGTCGGGCAAACCGAGGTCCAGCACTACCACGTCGATGGCGCCGCCGGTGAGCTGCTCCACCCCGTCGAGACCGGACGCGGCCGCCTGGACGTCGAAGCCGGAGCCGGAGAGCTGTTCAACGAGCGCCTCTCGGATCGCCTGATCGTCTTCGATCACGAGCACAGTCGGCATTGTCGATCACGATACCCGGCCCTGGTCTGGGGGCCGGGGTTGAACCACGATTTGACCGTCCGTTAGCGAACCGTTATCCCTGCCACCGGCCGCCTGGGGCACAATATGGGCATGATGCGCCGGGTAGGGATCGTCGCTGCTTGGGTCGTTGCCACCATGGTGGCAACCATGATCGCCGCATCCGCGGTGGGGTCGGTGCGGGGCCAGGTCACCGACGTGCCCGCCATCCCCAACGCCGGGACCGCAGCGCTGCTCGCCGCCACCACCACGACCGCGGTTGCGGAATCGTCCACCACAACCAGCACCGCTCCGGCGATCGACCCGACAACGACAACCACGGCAGCCGTCACTCCAACCAGTAGTACCACCACTACGACCACGACGCCGAGCTCGACGCCGACCACCACCTCGCCGCCCCCGACTACGACCACGACCGTTCCCCCGGGGCCCGCTATCACCACCTACACACTCGTCGGCGGACAGGTCTGGATCTCCGCCGATGAACCCGACGTGGCATTTGTCAACGCGGTCCCCAAGGCCGGGTTCTCAGTCGAGGTCGAGAAATCCGGGCCGAAAGAGGTGGAGGTCAAGTTCGAGTCCGCCGATCACCAGTCGGAGTTCCGGGCTCGCTGGAAGGATGGCGAGCTCGACATCGACATCGACGAGGAATCCGAGGAGGACGACTGAC
>CAXMPL010000018.1:0-13110 GCA_964195125.1 uncultured Kiloniellales bacterium
ACCCTCGACCTGGCGTTCACCATGTACGCGGCGATTGCCACGGTGATCCCCGTCGGGTTCGTGTCGCGGGTGTCGTCGCGCCGCCAGCTGCGAGTCGCGGTTCTGCTCACCGCGGTCACCGTGGCGCCAGTGGCGGCTGCAATCGAATGGCTGTTCGTGGACATGCCAAGCCCCGGCCTGGCTGCGCTATGGGCCTTCATCGGCGCCCTCGTCGCCGGTCTGGTCTCGCTCGGCCTGGTCTCGTTCTTCGAAAACGCCTTCGGGATCACGACCTCCCTCGGGCTCCTCGACCTCCTCGACAGGAATCACCCTGCGTTGCGCCTCATCGAGGAGCAGGCGCCTGGCACCTTCAACCATTCAATGCTGGTTGGTGCTCTTGCCGGCCGGGCGGCGCGCGCCATCGACGCCGACCCACTGCTGGCCCAAGCGGCGGCGTGGTACCACGATCTGGGGAAGACGGAGGCACCCCAGTACTTCGCAGAGAATCAGTTCGGTGTCTCCAACCCACACGACTCGATCGCACCGGTGGAATCGGCCCAGATCATCCGCGCCCATGTCGGCGAGGGGCTACGGCTGGCAAAGCGGTACAGAATCCCTCGCGATGTTGCCGACGGTATACGGATGCACCACGGGACGAGCCTGATGCGGTACTTCTATCACGAGGCTCGGGAAACCGATCCCGACATCGACCCCGCCTTGTTCCGGCACTTCGGCGTCAAGCCGCAGGCAAAGGAGATGGCGATCGTCATGCTCTCAGACTCGGTGGAGGCGGCGGCGCGTGCCTACTCCCAGGGCGAGGACCCGAGCGCCGCCGGGCTCCAAGACGTCGTCGAGACCGTGGTCACGGAGAAGGTCGACGATGGCCAACTCAACGCCTCGGCCCTGACCTTCGGTGACCTGACCACGATCAAGGCAGAGCTCGTGCTTGCCTTGATGGGTTACTACCACGCCCGTGTTCCCTACCCCGGATTCCCGGGCCCACGAGTGATCGAGGCCGGCAGCCAACCGATGCTGCCGGAGGTTCCCGTTGCCGCACGAAGCGACGCCGACGAGTGATCGTCGTTTTCGGTGACGAACAGGATGAGCCGGTGATCGCAGACGAAATGGTGCGCCTGGCCGAGGTCGTGATGATCGCAGAAGGGCTCGACGCCGGCACAGGCGTTTCTATCACGCTGGTCGACGAAGATACGATCGCCCTCCTCAACCGGAAACACATGGGGAAAGCCGGCCCAACCGATGTGCTGTCTTTTCCCATCGAGGACGCTGCTCCCGGCGTGCCGCCACGCAGAACCGTCGATGGGCCCCCCGTCGAGATCGGCGATGTGGTCATCGCTCCTTCTGTCGTGCGATCAAACGCCAAACGGGACGCCGTTGCGTTCGAAGACGAGCTGGCGTTGATGGTCGTCCACGGAATGCTGCACCTGCTCGGTTGGGACCACGTTGCGGAAGCGGAAGCGGTCGCCATGGAGAGGCGAGAGGAAGAGCTGTTGAACCTCGTCGGTAAGGTGAGGGCGTGATCCCCCTCGCGTTTGGCGTGTCGGCGATCCTGCTGCTGGTCACCGCAACGCTGCGGGCCGCGGGCGCGGCGCTGGTCAGGACATCTCGCGCTGATGCACTGCACGACGCCGCCGAGGGGAATGAACGGGCGGCGACAGTCGCCGATCTCCTCGAGCTTCGCGCCAGGATTCAACCGGCCCTAGCCCCGGTGTTGACCGGTCTGCTCGTGCTCGCCGTCATCCCGTTGACCTGGGCCGTGTCCAGCTTGGTCTCCGGCTGGTGGCTGGCTCTGATCGTCGTGGTAATGGCCATTGTGCTCGTGATCGTCACCGACCTCGTTCCCCGCACCATCGGACGCAGCCGGTCGAGCAGCCTGGCGTATCGACTGGCGTCGCTTCTCGCCGTATCGATACGGCTCGGGGATGCCGCCAACGACCTCGTTTCCGACGAAGACGAGCAAGAGGCTGACGACCCGACCAACGACAACGACGAAGAACGAGAGCTGATCTCATCGATCATCGAGTTCGGCGACACCATCGTTCGCGAAGTCATGATGCCGCGCACCGACATGGTGACCCTTCCGGCGTCGGCCTCGACCGACGAGGCGGTCGATCTGGTGTTGGAAGCCGGCCGATCTCGTGTTCCCCTCACCGGTGAGAATGTCGACGACATCGTCGGGATCCTCTACGCCAGGGACCTGCTCGAGCTCTACGACCAACACTCTCCGCCTCGACCGTGCCTGGAGATCGCACACGAGCCTTACTTCGTCCCGGAAACCAAACCGATCGCGGACCTGTTGCGCGAGATGCAGGCCAATCAGCGCCACCTAGCGATCGTGGTCGACGAGTTTGGTGGGACGGCCGGGCTGGTAACCATCGAGGACCTGCTCGAGGAGATCGTCGGCGAGATCGTCGATGAGTACGACACCGAGGAACCGATGGTGGTCCCCCTCGACGAGGGTGGGCTTTTGGTCGACGCCAGGCTCGATGTCGACGACCTGGCAACTGCTCTCGGCACTGAGTTTCCAGACGCCGACTGGGACACCGTCGGCGGGCTCATCCTCGGCCTCGCCGGCAGGGTTCCCAAGACCGGGGAGTCGTTCGAGTACGACGACCTATTGCTTACCGCCGAGCAGGTTCAGGGGCGGCGGGTGGCCTTGGTGCGCGTGGCCCGTCGATGAGCGCATCCGGGTTCGTCCCGGTCGTAGGCCGTCCAAACGTCGGCAAGTCCACCCTGGTCAACAGCCTGGTTGGGGAGAAGGTGGCGATCACGTCCGCGCGCCCGCAGACCACGCGCAACACGATCCGCGGCGTGCTCACTACCAATGAGGCGCAACTCGTGTTCGTCGACACGCCGGGCCTCCACAAGCCACGCACCACGCTGGGCGCCAGGCTCAACACGCTGGTCGACGGATCGATCGCAGAGGCTGATGCCGTCCTTTTCGTGCTCGACGCCACCCAGCGGATCGGGCCTGGCGATCGGCGGATCGCCGAGCGGTTGATCAAGGCCGGAGCTCCGGTGGTGGTTGTGGTGAACAAGGTCGACGCCGCCAGCCAAGAGCAGACGATCGTTCAGCTCGACGAAGCCGGTGACTGGGACTTCGAGGCATACGTCCCGATCTCCGCGTTGAAGGACGACGGGCTCGATCGGGTGGTGCGGGAGTTGGTCGCCCTGCTGCCTGACGGTCCGTTCTTCTTCCCCCCGGAGATGCACACCGACCAGCCGGATCAGTTTCTCGCCGCCGAGTTGGTGCGAGAGAAGTACTTGTCGCGGTTGCGAGAAGAGCTTCCGCACTCGGTCGCCGTTGTCGTCGGGGATATCGAGACCCGTGACGACGGCGTGGTGGTGGTGCCAGCCATCGTCTATGTGGAAAGGGAGTCGCAGAAGGGGATCGTGATCGGCAAGGGTGGCGAGCTGGCCAAGGCCGTGGGCAGCGAGGCGCGACCAGAGCTGGAGCGGCTGTTCGGTGCCAAGGTGTTCCTCGATCTGCGGGTAAAGGTGGAAAAGGACTGGCAGCGCCTCGACCACGCCCTGGATCGGCTGGGCTTCTGAGCGGTCGTTGTATCAACCCCCAGATTGCGTGACGGAGAGAGGTCTCGGTTCACGGGTTCCCGGGATGTCGGTTGTACCCTGCAGCCATGGCGTTGTACGGCGATCAGGGGATCGTGTTGCGAGGGTATCCGTTCGGGGAGGCGGACCGCGTCGTGGTGTTGCTGAGCCCCAACCGAGGGAAGCTGCGTACGGTCGCCAAGGGGGTCAGGAAGACCAAGAGTCGGTTCGGAGGCCGCCTCGAGCCCTTCACCCACGTCGACCTCGTCCTCTACGAGGGTAAGAACCTGGACACGATCACGCAGGCGTCGATCATCGAAGCCTTCAGTGGGCTTCGTTCCGATCTCGACCGGGTGGTAGCCGCGGGCACCATGGTCGAGGTGGCCGATCTGGTCGCTCAGGAGAACGAGCCCACCCACCGCCTGTTCCTGCTGCTGCAACGCGGGTTGCGGGTTCTCGATCATGGCGATCTCCACCCCGACCTGGTCGCGTCGTATCTGCTCAAGGCGGCTGAGATCATCGGCGTGGCGCCGGCGCTCGACTACTGCGCCAGTTGCGGCAGGACCGACGATCTCCGCCGCTTCAGCTTTGCCGCAGGAGGGGTGGTGTGTGAGCGATGCCAAGCCGCCGGCTCGTATGCGCTCCGCCCCGGGCTGACCGACTACCTCGCTGTGGTTGCCGAGGCCGACCTGTCGCAGCTTCCCGATCCAGACGATTCGTTGAGCCGAGAGGCGATCGGAGTAACCCGCCGTTTCGTTGAATATCACCTGGAAAGGCGGCTGGCCTCGCTCGCCGTCCTCGATGGCTGATCTCGACCGCGACGCCATTCCCCGCCACGTCGGAATCATCATGGACGGCAACGGCCGCTGGGCCAACGCCAGAGGCTTGCACCGCACCGCGGGCCACGCGGCAGGGGAGCCTGCGCTGTTCGACGTTATCGAGGGTGCCCTCGACCTCGGGCTCGAGTGGCTCACCGTTTACACATTTTCTACCGAGAATTGGTTGCGCCACCCGGACGAGGTGGAGTTCCTCATGGAGTTCAATGTCGATCTGTTGGAGCGCCGCAGGGACGACTTGCACGAGATGGGAGTGCGGCTTCTGTTTATCGGGGATCGCGACGATCCGAGAGTTCCCGAAGCGGTGCGGTCGCGGATGACCGCAGCGGAGGAACTGACCAAGGACAACCGAGCGCTCAACATGGTCTATGCCTTCAATTACGGCGGACGGGCCGAGATCGCAGAGGCAGCGCGTCAGATCGCCATCGAGGCCGCTGCCGACGACCTCGACCCCGCTGCGGTCAACACTGAGACGCTCGCCAGGAGGATGTACCTGCCGGAAATGCCTGACCCCGATCTCATCATCAGGACCTCCGGCGAGTATCGGACCTCCAACTTCCTGCTGTGGCAGGCCGCGTATTCGGAGCTCCTCTTCACACCCGTCCTGTGGCCGGATTTCGACCGCGACGAGCTTGCCAGATGCATCGCCGAGTATCAGGGCAGGGACAGGAGATACGGGGGAGCAGTGGACAGCCCGGGCGAAAGTAGATCAGTAGATCAGTAGATCAGTAGATCAGTAGATCAGTAGATCAGTAGATCAGTGTCTGCCTTCGCTACTGCGCTACTTGGCTACTGCTCTACTAATTCACTACTGCGCTGCTCCGCTACTGATCTACCGTCCACCGGTACCATTCGGCCGACCATGAATCCTGACCTCGATACCATCGTCAACCTTGCTAAGAAGCGGGGATTCGTCTTCCAATCCTCCGAGATCTACGGGGGCCTCCGCTCCGCCTATGACTACGGGCCGCTCGGGGTGGAACTGCTTCGTAACGTGAAGCAGGAGTGGTGGCGGACCATGGTCCGGCAGCGCGACGACGTTGTCGGAATCGACAGTGCGGTCATCCAGTCCCCACAGGTGTGGGTGGCGTCCGGCCACGTCGCCGGCTTCTCGGATCCCCTGGTTGAGTGTCAGGTATGTCACAACCGGTTCCGGCCCGACAAGCTCGACGACCCGCACCTGTGCCCGGTGTGTGGAAGCAAGGACAGCTTCACCGAACCAAGGGAATTCCACCTCATGTTTCGCACCAACATGGGGCCGGTCGAGTCAGAGGACAACACGGTGTATCTGCGCCCGGAGACCGCGCAGGGCATCTTCATCAACTTCGAGAACGTGCAGCGGACCGCCCGCAAGCGGCTCCCCTTCGGAATCGCCCAGATCGGCAAATCGTTCCGCAATGAGATCACCCCTGAGAAGTTCATCTTCCGGACCAGGGAGTTCGAGCAGATGGAGATGGAGTTCTTCTGCCGCCCCGACGAGTCCGACCGCTGGTTCGACTACTGGGTGGAGGAACGGAAGCGCTGGTATATCGAACTGGGGATGCGGGAGGAGAATCTGCAGTTCCGCGAGCATGATGCCGACGAGCTGTCGCATTATTCGGCCAGGACCTACGACATCGACTACCGGTTCCCATGGGGGTGGGACGAGCTGGAAGGCATCGCCAACCGCACCGACTTCGACCTCAAGGCCCATGCTGAGTACTCAGGCGAGGATCTTTCGTACTTCGATCCTGAAACTGAAGAACGGTTCGTCCCCCATGTCGTGGAACCGGCGGCAGGTGTCAACCGTGCCACGCTGGCATTCCTTCTCGACGCCTACCACGAGGACGAGGTACGCGGGGAGAAGCGAACCGTTCTCCGGCTCGATCCGAGGCTTTCCCCGGTCAAGGTGGCGGTGCTCCCGCTATCGAAAAAGGATGTGCTCACCGAGGTGGTCGACGAGGTCGCTGGCTTGCTCCGTCCCCTGTGGGCGACCGAGGTCGATGCCACCCAGTCCATCGGGCGTCGCTATCGGCGACAGGACGAGATCGGCACCCCGTATGCAGTGACCGTTGACTTCGACACCCTCGACGACGGTGAGGTGACTGTGCGTGACCGGGACACGATGGACCAGGACCGGATCTCGATAGGCAAGCTCATCGAGTACCTCACCGAGCGCCTCCCAAGCTGAGCTATGGGTCACCGTTGGGGAGGTTGGCGCTGCCTAGCTGAGTCGGCCGTCTGCGACGTACAGGTTCCTGGTGAGCCCGTCGACGGAGACCAGCCTGCCGCTAAAGCGAACCGGCTCGCCGCGTTCGGGAAGCTCGGCGTATGCCGAGAAGGCAACGATCGCATCGACGGTGGAATTGCCGTAGAGATCGTGTTCGATCGAGGCGACATCGACGACCAGAACCGAATGCGGACCCCCCTCGAACGCCTTGGAATCGCTCAGCCCGCCTGATCGCCGAACCGTACCCAACCATTCCACCGCAAGGTTCCGATAGTGCTGATCGAAGATCGCTACCACCTCGAAGCTGAGCTGATCGTCTCCGAACAGGCGAGTCGCCAGCGCCAAAGGATCCCGGTCGGCGTCGGGCGGCGGCGAACCTCCCGGGGCAGGCTCCGTTGCCCGCTCTGCCCAGCCGGCGATCTCGGGATCGGCAGGGAGTTGGCTCTCCAGGGCGGCGAAGACCTGGCGCGCCTGCTCGTGGAGACCAGCCAGCTCCAGGTCTTCGGCCTCGAGCAACGCACGCTCGATGTGGACGGCATCGGTCTCGATGAGTGCGGAATCCACAGGTGCTTCCACATCGCCCCTCATCCGGCGTTCGACGATCGGATCGAGTTCGGCTGCGGCGTCGTCGTTGGACAGGATGTTGGCGGCGGACATCATGCGCCGCACCGTGGAGACGATCGTGTCCGTGTCGCGCTCCATACCAGGGGTCTCCAGAATGAGCTCGTCGTCGGTGATGACGATGCCCGGATGCACTGCAAGGAGTCGGTTGAGCGACATCATCCGACCCACGGTCAGGAACCGGCGTACCGCTTCCGTGCTCCCGCCTTTGATCACGAAATTGGCGTCGAACGTCGCGTCTCCGACTTCGATGTCCTGAGCGCCGAACACCTTGAGCACGCCGTGCCAGCCGGTCTGCCTCGATAGTCGCAGGCCGAGAGCGATCGAGTGAAATCCGATCCGGTATCGGGTGTAGGTGGATTGACTCTTCCCTGACCTCTTGCTGTACACGTCGACGGTCGCTCGCACCTGTCCTTCGCCGCCCGAGATACTTGGACGGAACCCGCTCCCCACCTTGGCAAAGCCGAGGAGATCAGCCGCCTCTGTCCAGCGTTGTCTGGTCGCTCGCCTCCGGGCTCTACCGACCATGCCGACGCCGAGGGCCAGGACGATGCCAGCGAGGATGAGCACCTCGAAGCCCTCGATCCCGAACATGGCAACAGTTTACATTTACCCTCCGCTGTCTCCATGAGCGGGAGCGTCGTCGGATCGATGGGCGGCACGTCCTACGCTGAGGACGCCATGGCGTACGACAGAGAAGATATCGACCGGGTCCGGGAGCGGACAGATCTCGTCGAGCTGGCCCAAGAGGTCACCAAGGTGAAGCGGTCGGGGCGCTCGGTGATGGCCATCTGTCCGTTTCATCAGGAGAAAACGCCGTCGCTTTCGATCGACGCTGCCCGTGGCCTGTATCACTGCTTTGGTTGTGGTAGGAGCGGCGATGTGTTCGGATGGGTCCAGGAAACGCAGAACGTCGGCTTCTCCGATGCCCTGGAGCTGCTGGCGAGGCGAGCCGGGGTCACCCTCACCCAGGATCCGGACGCCGCCAAGCGCAGGGACCGCAGGGAGCGGCTAGTCGACGCCGTCGACCGCTCCGCCACCTTCTATCACGACCGGCTCAAGTCTTCTGACGACGCCGGCCAAGCCAGGGGCTACCTGCGTAGCCGTGGCTACGAGGCAGATATCGTGGACCGGTTCGTCATCGGATACTCCCCGTCTCAGTGGGATCTGCTGGTAACGCATCTGAGGGAGGCCGGGATCAAGGATGAGGCGATGCTCGGCGCCGGCCTGGCCTCGAGGTCGAAGCGGGGAAACCTGGTCGACCGCTTCCGGGATCGGTTGATGTTTCCGATCTACGACGTGCGCGGCGACGCCGTCGGCTTCGGCGCCCGGAGGCTCGAAGGCGACGGACCCAAGTACCTCAACTCGCCGGAGACGCCGATCTATCACAAATCGCGGCTCCTGTACGGCCTCAACTGGGCCAAGTCGGAGATCGTGCGCTCTGACGAGTCGGTGGTTGTCGAGGGATACACCGACGTGATCGCCATGCACATCGCAGGGCTGCCCATCGCGGTGGCTACCTGCGGAACCGCCCTCGGGGTAGACCATCTCGACTTGCTGCGCCGGTTCTCCAACCGGGTCGTGCTCGCCTTCGATGCCGACGAGGCCGGCGCCGGCGCCGCCGACCGCGGGTTCGACCGATCGGTGCCTGGCGACCTCGATTTGCGGGTCGCTGCCCTTCCACTCGGCCGCGACCCCGCCGACCTGGTCTCGGAGGGGGATGCGACGACGGTGGAGAAGGCGGTCGCCGATTCGGTGCCCCTGCTCCAGTTCCGGATCGAGCGGGAGTTGGCTGGATTCGACCTGACCGAGCCGGAGGCGCGGGCGCGGGCGGTCGGCACCGCCGCCCGCCTCATCACGCTCCATCCCGATCCGGTGGTCAGGCACGAGTACGCGGTGCTGGTGTCGCGGCGCACCGGCGTCGACCTGGACGTTGTCGAGTCATCGATTCGGCGGCGGACCAGCGGTCAGGGTCTCCCGTCCGAGGCGGCGGTGATCGAACGCATGAGCGCCGCCGACCTGGCCGAACGCGAGCTCCTGCGCCTGCTCCTCGCCAACGATTCCGACATCCGCAGCCTCGACCCCGGCGTCGACATGTTCGGGCGAGAGCTGCACCGGAGATCGTATGCCGTCATCGGGCCTGCCGTCGCCGCCCTCGATCCCGGCGCCACACCGGACCTGGGAGCGGTCCTCGGTAGCACCGATACCGAGGAACACGAATTACTGCGTCGCCTGGCCATCGACGATCGGCCGCTGCCCGAAGCCGCTGAAGTCATCAAAAGACTCAAGCTGTCCGGGGTGGAACGCCGAATCGAAACCATGCGCACAGAGCTGGCAGGGACTGACCCCGACGCAGATCCACAGGGGTATTCAGACAGGTTCCAATCGTTGATAGCGTTAGAGCAGCAACGCAGAGAGCTTCGGAGCAGGGAATGAACGAGACCTGCAGAACGGTATACGACGAGCTGGTCGGCCGCGGCAAGCAGCGCGGATTCCTCGTCATGTCAGAGGTGCTCCAGGAACTGGAAGATGCCGACGCTCCCTCCGACGGTTTCGACGAGGTGTTCGTCGCCCTGCGTGAGGCCAAGATCACCATCCGCGAGGACAGCGACGATGCCCTGGCCGCCACCGCCCTGTCCAGCGACGAGCT
The DNA here is from genome assembly GCA_964195125.1 of uncultured Kiloniellales bacterium. Lineage (GTDB taxonomy): Bacteria > Actinomycetota > Acidimicrobiia > Spongiisociales > UBA5794 > JACZST01. Next base: position 9,863 of record CAXMPL010000018.1, read on the forward strand.
CGTCCATGTCTCGGACCCGGTTCGGATGTACCTCCAAGAGATCGGACGCTTCCCGTTGCTCACGCCTCAGCAAGAGGTTGAGCTGGCGATGCAGGCCGAGGCCGGCACCCGTGCCGACGAGAAGCTGGACATCGTGGATCTGCTGCCGGCCGATGAGCGACTCATCCTGGAACGATCCGTACGCCAGGCGGACCGGGCTCGCAAGCGGCTCGTCGAGGCCAACCTCCGCCTCGTTGTTTCCATCGCCAAGAAGTACGTAGGGCGCGGCCTGGTCCTGCTCGACCTCATTCAGGAGGGAAACCTTGGGCTGATCCGTGCCGTCGAGAAGTTCGACTACCGGAAGGGGTTCAAGTTCTCCACCTACGCCACGTGGTGGATCCGCCAAGCCGTCACCAGAGCCCTTGCCGACCAGGCGCGCACCATCCGGGTTCCCGTCCACATGGTGGAGACGATCAACAAACTCGCCAGGGCGCAGCGTGTGCTGGTGCAGGAACTCGGACGCGATCCAACGATCGAGGAGATCGCTGAGGAGCTGGAGCTCGCCCCGGAGAAGGTGACCGAACTCAAGCGCATCGCTCAAGATCCGCTGTCGCTGGAGACCCCGCTTGGCGAGGAGGACGATTCGACCCTTGGCGACTTTGTCGAGGACACCGACGCCGAGATTCCGGTCGAGGTGGCGTCGTTCAAGCTGCTACAGGACTACCTGAGTCTCACGCTCGAGGGCCTCAACGAGCGTGAACGCGACGTGCTCGTGATGCGTTTCGGGTTGGCCGACGGAAAGGTGAGGACCCTCGAAGAGGTTGGCATCCACTTCAGTGTGACCAGGGAGCGTATCCGCCAGATCGAGACCAAGGCGCTGGCAAAGCTGCGCCAGCCGGCCAGGGCCCGCAAGCTCGAGGGTTACCTGGAAGGGGCCTGACCGAACCTTGTTGTACGTGCTTGGAAGCTCACTATGAGTGACCCCAGACACGTACGACCGAACAGGAGCTAGTCGGAGGTGGCGCTTCCGTTGCCGGTCGTGCGGTCCTCGATGACGTCGGCGGCGGCGTCCAACCCTTCGGCCGCCGCTTTTCTGATATCCGCCGTTCGCTGATCGAGGAAGTCGGTCATCTGCTGGACTACCTCCTCGCCGACGAGGTCCTGGAGACCTGTGACGATCTCGTCGAAGCGCTCGCGCCCGTCGTGGGTCCCGAGGATGTAGCCGATGCCGCCTCCGATGAGCAGGCCGATGATGAATTTCATCGACGGATTGTGCCACATCGAGATAGCCCATCGACCGGCCGGGCCAAAGATTGCCTCGCGGCACCCCACATTGGACGTGATCGCATTCTCAGGGCTTCCTTAACCTGCTCTCATCGATGGTCTATTTACGCCTGGTTGAATGCGGGCCATTACCCGCCTGCGAGGAGTCTCGATGTACAGACCGCTGATAGCCGTTGTAGCGCTCGCGGTTGTTCTCGCCGCCTGTGGCGGCTCGAGCAGCGAAGGAGTGGCGACTCTCGACGAGGCCAGCGCCGGCCTGGTGGAGGACATCGAAGATGCAGCGAGTGGCATCTCAGACGAAGAGGCGCTGCTGGCTTTTGCCCAGTGCATGCGCGACAACGGTGTGGAGAACTTTCAGGACCCGATCGTTGACGCCGACGGATCCGTGGGGTTCGGGTTCGGTCGTGGTGGCGGAGGCCAGGACGGCGGGCCCTTCGGGGGCGTCGGTCAGGAGATCGTGCAGGGCGCCTTTCAGGCCTGCAGTGACAACCTCGAGGGCCTGGCCTTTGGGCCCGGCGGCGGGGACTTCGACCAGGGTGAGTTCCAGGACACGTTCATCGAGTTCACCGCCTGCTTGCGCGAGAACGGTCTAGAGGTCGACGATCCCGACTTCTCCAACTTCGGACCCGGTCAGGGTGGTGGCGGCGGGGACGGGCCCGGTGGGGGCGGCGGCCTATTTGGCGGCCAATTCGACCCCGACGATCCCGAGGTGCAGGCAGCTCTCGAAGCCTGCCAAGACATATTCGGCGGTGGCTTCGGTCCCCGCGGTGGCGGCGGAGGGAACGGCTGATGGATACCACCAGAATGGAGTCAAACGACGTGCAAGAAAAACCCGAGGTCCCGCCCGAGACGATGGAGCCCTCCGGGGAGGACGGAGCAATCGAGACCACATCGGCTGGTGAGACCTCCGGTAGGAAATGGTTGTGGATCGGCATCATCGTCGCCGTATTGATCGTGGGCGGCATCGCCATCGCCGTCCTGGCCAGCAACGGGGCGGGCGACGGCTCCGCGCCTGAACTCACCCTCAGCACGGCAACCGTGCAGCGAACCGACCTCGTGGTCACCGAGGAGCTCCTAGGGACACTCGGCTACGGAGCAGCCGATCCCATGACTTTCCGTTCATCCGATGACGGGGTCATGACGATTCCCGGGCTCCTCACGGGCACGGTGACCGCGATCGTGGCCGAAGGGACGGTGGTCGAGGCCGGTGGTGTGCTGTACGAGGTCAACACCGATCCCGTGGTCGTCCTCTCCGGAGCGCTACCGGCCTATCGGGCGTTCAACACCCGGATGAGCGATGGCCCTGACGTCGAGCAACTTGAGCAGGCGCTCGTCGACCTCGGGTACGACCCGGATCGCAATATGACGATCAACGAGGACTTCACCTCAGCAACGGCGGACGCCATCGAGCGTCTCCAAGAGGACATCGGAGCCGATGAGGACGGCGCGCTCAACTTCGGCGAGGTCATCTTCATGCCAGATGCGTTCTACGTCGCCGAGCCGTTGGTGGACATCGGCACCGCGGTTGGCAGTGGCTCGCCAATCGTCGCAATGTCGAGCGCGATCGAGGGAACGGTCACCACGATCATCGACGAGGGGTCGATCGCGGGTCTTGGGGAGGAGCTGATGACGATCGATGGCGAGCCGGTTGTGCTGCTCATCGGCGATGTGCCGGTCTTCAGGGCGATGGGGCTCGGGGTTTCCGGAGCGGATGTGCTTCAACTCGAAGCAGCTTTGGTCGAGCTCGGCCATGGAGGCGCCGACGATTTTTCTGCAGACGGTGTGTTCGACGAGGCGAGCCGCCTTGCCGTGGTGGCATGGCAGTCGGCTATCGGTGCCAAGCCCGACGGTGTGGTGAATGTTGGAGACGTGATCTTCCTGCCCAACCCGATTCGGGTCGGCGACAATCTGGTCGCAGTCGGTGATGTCGTCCATGACGGCACCCCGATCATGTCAACGTCGGTGAGCGCAACCTTCGTCACCGT
>CAXMPL010000019.1:0-2264 GCA_964195125.1 uncultured Kiloniellales bacterium
CCTGCCGCCAGAGTCTTCGGAGGTGGTGGAGGCGGTTCCGATCCCAACCTGGGGGAGGGCGGCGGCTTCGGCCTCATGGCTATGCCTGCTGGGGCTTGGGTCATCAAGGGTGGTGATGCAGAATGGAAGCCGGCGATCGACGTCACCGCCATCGTCCTGGGAGCCCAGTTGGTCGGGCTGTCGTATCTTCTGTTCTCCTGGCTCAAGGCACGGGCGAAGGCGCGCGCACAACGGTGAGGGGCTGCGTTCGACACGCCCGATATCAGCCGGTCGGGTTGAGCGCTTTCGCGAGCGGGCCTACGCCCCGTGTTTGTGCCCCGGGGTGGCGACCGCCATCAGGTGGGCGCTGAGCCCGCGCAGGCTCGGCTCGGATTCGATCGCACGCGCCGAGAACAGGATGGTTTCTTTCCCCTCCGGGTCATCCCATCGTTCGGCAAGCTCGGGTACCCAGGCGGCGAGTCCCTCGACCCCGACCAGCTCGACCACCCTCAGCCCGGCCCCCGCCACTTCCTCAGCGAGCTCGTCGGGGTGCTGGAAGTAGGCGGTGCTGAACCAGCCTGGATCCCTTGCTGGGTTCCGATGCTCGCCGGTGAAAAGGTTCTCCTCGGTGAGGGCGCGAAAGGTGGGCTCGAAGAGTGCGCCGCCGATCAGACCGTCGAACAGCGGTGCGTATCTGGTGATTGATACGCCGAACACCAGGCCGTGGCTGGTGACGACTCGCCGCGCCTCGGACCATGCGGTCACACGGTCTGCGCTTTCGGTCAGGTGATACAGCGGACCGAGCAGCAGAGCGGCGTCGTATGACCGGTTCGCCGCCTTCAGCGTGCCAGGATCACCGACCTCTGCGGAGAACCCGTCGTACTTTTCCAGGCGCTCCGTTGCCTGCTCCACATGGCCTGGCAACGGGTCGACGAGGTGGACGCTGTGGCCATCCTCGAGCAGCCACTCGGCGTGGATGCCTGAGGCGCCTCCGACGTCCAGGATCCGTCCCGATCCAGGAGGAAGGTGTCGGCGAATGATCTCCTGGGTCCGCAGGAGCTCGAGCTCGCCCAGACCCTGGCGCAGGCGGAGATCCTCGTCGACCTCTTGTTCATAGTGTTCGAGGATCTCGTCCGGTATGCCTTTATCGCTCATGGAACCGAGCATACGCCCCGATTATCCTGCGATATGCGACAAACGAAATGTGACCTGCGACTGGTGTCTTGCACGTCAATACCTTGACAGCAGGTCCATACTCGTCCGTTGAGACCGTCCCAGACTGAGGTATTTCCTCACACATGCCAAAGAAGCTCGTCATCGTCGAGTCCCCTGCCAAGGCACGCACCATCGGTAAGTACCTTGGCGGTGACTTCGTCGTGGAATCCTCGGTTGGGCACATCCGTGACATTCCGGCCAAGGCCAATCAGGTGACCGACTCCAAGCAGGACGCTTGGAAGGCGACGAGGTTCGGTGTCGACATCGACAACGAATTCACCGCCATGTACATCGTGACGCCCGACTCGAAACAGCAGGTCACCAGGCTGCGCAAGGAGCTCAAGGGTGCCGATGCCCTTTATCTCGCCACCGACGAGGATCGTGAGGGGGAGGCGATCGCCTGGCACCTGCTCGAGGTTCTCAAGCCGAAGGTCCCTGTGCATCGGATGGTGTTCCACGAGATCACCGAAGAAGCCATCAACGAGGCGGTGGCGAATCCGCGTGACCTCGACCTCGAGCTCGTGGAAGCCCAGGAAACGCGGCGCATCCTCGATCGGTTGTTCGGGTTCGAGGTCTCGCCCGTGTTGTGGCGGAAGGTGCAACGGGGGCTGTCGGCCGGCCGCGTGCAATCGCCGGCGACCCGCATCATCGTCGACCGAGAGCGGGAGCGTATTGCCTTCGTTTCCGCGTCGTATGGCGGCATCACCGGCACCTTCTCGACGGGCGACGATGGGATCCCCAACTTTGCGGCGGCGCTGGTCGGGGTCGATGGGGAACGCGTTGCCACCGGCAAGGATTTCGGCGAGGACGGCCAGCCCAGAAAGGACCGGCTGGTGCTGACTGCTGAAGACACCGCCGCCCTGGCCACCGAGCTCACCGAGGTCGACTTTTCGGTCAGCGGAGTCGAACGGAAGCCGTACACCCGAAAACCGTACGCCCCGTTTCGCACATCGACGCTGCAACAGGAGGCAGGAAGAAAGCTCCGCTTCGGTGCCAAGCGCACCATGTCGGTGGCTCAGCGGCTCTACGAGTCCGGCCACATCACCTACATGCGGACCGACTCGACACAT
>CAXMPL010000020.1:0-2859 GCA_964195125.1 uncultured Kiloniellales bacterium
CGGCCAAGCCCTGCCCTCGGCTCTAACCGGCAGGGTCATGATGTCGGGGGCCCATCCAACCTCCCAATCCTCCCGGCGCCGGACGCACCCGGAGGATGGCCCTTTGGGCCACACCTGGGCCACACCTGGGCCACGACACGAGGGAGACGGCGCGAACCGCCGCGAGCTACCGCGAGATATCGGGAGGATAGAAAACCCAAGCGCCACAAGGAGAATCGCCCGAATCCCGTACTGTGCCTGGGGAGCAGCAGAACCGGCCGAAATCGGTTGAATCGGATTAACAGTCCGCTGCTCTGCCAACTGAGCTACCCCGGAAAGGCGTCCGTTACACGGGCGGGCGGCGCGGAGGATACCAGGGGCATCGCGTAGCCCCGGCCCGGTTCGGGCAGGATCAAAGGGTTCGCAGCGCCTCGGTAGGAGACACCCTGGCGGCCCGCATCGCGGGGTACAGGCCGGCGATGGCCCCGATCAACATCGCAACGACGATGCCGCCGATGATGGCTACGGGTGGGATCAGCACGCCCCAACCCTGGACGGCCGACCAACCTGCCGTGACCGCAGCGCCCAACAACACGCCGGCGAACCCACCGATTCCGGCCAATAGCAACGACTCGCCGAGGAACTGTATCGAGATGTGGCCGCGGGTAGCACCGAGCGCCCGGCGCAGGCCGATCTCCCCCCTCCGCTCCAGCACCGAGATCACCATCACGTTGGCGATGCCCACCCCGCCGACGAGCAACGCCACCGCGCCGAGCCCAAGAAACAGGTTGGTCAACGTCGATTCCGCCGCTTCCCGTGCCTCCAGTGCGTCGGACGGCCTGGTGACCTCCACCTGATCGGGGTTCTCCGGGTTTGCCGTGGCGGGCATCACGTTGCGGACTTCGTCAATGTGGGCGGGGTCGGTGCGTACGTAGATGATCGAAGGAACCAGATCCTCTTCGAGGTAGGTCTCGGCGGCACCAAAGCTGACAAGGGCGGCTCGGTCGAGGTTCGGTGACAGCTCGAGCGATTCCATGATGCCGACGACCGAGAACCATTCACCGCCGAGCCACACCGCCGTCGGCGTATCGAGGTTTCTGATCCCGAGCCGTTCGGCGGCAACCGCTCCGAGCACGGTCACCGGATAGTCCGGTGTTGCCTCATCGAGGAAGACGCCATAGACCACCGACCCCTGGAGGGTTTGCAGCAGGTTGGTGTCAGCCGCCAGGACGCTCAATCCACCGGTACGGCCCTCCGGCACCAGATCGTTCTTGTAGACGCGAGCACTGTCGACATCGGCAATCGTGGCAACGGTCTCCACGGGGTCGATGCGCGACACCATCGCTGGCGCCGTATCAGGCAGCTCACCCGGACCCAGACCGATGCCGGTCCCGGCCTGCACTTGCAGCATGTTGGTTCCGAGCCGATCCAGTTGCGCGATCAGGTCGGACTTGGAGCTCTCGGAAAGGCCGAGCACGGCAACCATGGCCCCGATCCCGATCATGATGCCGAGCGCGGACAGGATGCTGCGCAGCCGACGGGTCCGTAGACCGATGCCGGAGGCTCGGAACGCATCTGCCGGAGCCAGCTTCGAGGGGGCGATAGTCTCGGTCGTCATCTCGTCACCCAGGTGTCGTGCTCGATCTCTCCATCGAGGAGCGAGATCTGCCGGCGGAAATGGTCGGCGATGTTGCGATCGTGAGTGATCACCACGATCGTGGTCCCTTCTTCGTTCAGCTGCTCGAGAAGTTGGACGATGGCCGCTCCGGTCTTGCTGTCGATATTCCCGGTCGGCTCATCGGCCAGCACGATCCGCGGGTTGCCGATCAAGGCTCTGGCGATGGCGACCCGTTGGCGCTCACCGCCTGACAGCTTGGTCGCCAGGTGGTCGGCGCGATGACTGAGACCTACCCGATCCAGGGCCACGCCAGCCAGGTCTCTCCGCTCGGAAAGCGGCATACCGGTGTAGAGCATCCCGTCGGCCACGTTGTCCAGGGCCGACTCGCCTGCAAGCAGGAAGAACTGCTGAAAGACGAACCCGATGTGGTGGGATCGAAGCGCCGACAGCTTCTTGTCGCTGAGCTTCGCCACATCGAAGCCGGCGACTGTCACCTCGCCAGCCGTTGCTCGATCCAGCGTGCCCATCACATGGAGCAAGGTGGACTTGCCCGATCCGGACGGCCCGACGACCGCTACGAGCTCGCCATCGTCGATCTCCAAGGTCACGTTGTGCAGTGCGCGCACCGGCGGCGTGCCGGGATATTCCATCGTCACTTCGTTCAAGGCGAGGGCCGTTGTGGCTATGACCTGGTCGTCGGTGACCGTCAAGGGATCACGACCAGATGCCCGGCTTGGATCCCGTCGCTGGCGACCTCCACCGTCCCGTCGGCGAATAGCCCAGGGTCGACCGCAACCAGGAAGGTGGTTCCGTCTTCTGCCACGATCTCCACGGCGTAGCCACCCTCGGCGAGCGCGATGAGTGCCGTGACCGGGACGGCGAGTACGTTGGACGCCGAATCGCCGATGATCTCGACGTCTACCGGGGCCTCATCCAGTCCAGGTGCCGCATCAGGGTCGTCGAGGGTCACGGTCATCTCGAAGAACGTGTCCCCGCCCTGGTTCGCTTGCACGACGGTTCCGATCTCCGTCACCGAAGCCGCCTCTCTTGTCCCGTTGGGGAGCACGACGACAACAGCGTCGCCGACAGCGACAAGATCCTGATCGTCGGTGGAGAGCTCGACGGTGACGAAGGTTGCGCTCACCGACGTTGACATGATCGGGGTGCCGTCATGGACGACATCACCGACTGCGACCAGATTGTCGCCGACCCGAATCGGGTTGGGCAGGAAGATCACGTCTCCAACATTCACCACACCGTCG
>CAXMPL010000021.1:0-9733 GCA_964195125.1 uncultured Kiloniellales bacterium
GCAGACACGCACGGTCTCCATGGACATCCCTGCCGGCTGGTTCGCCCAGGCTCGGGAAACGATGGAGAAGGTCCTTGCCGTCTGCGACGACATCGACACGCTCGTGGTCGGCAATGAACTGTTCAAGGCGCGCACGGTCGGTGTCGGCATCATCCCCGTCGAGAAGGCCATCGAGTACGGGCTGTCTGGACCCAACCTTCGCGCCTCCGGCGTGCCGTTCGATCTCCGAAAAGAGGAGCCCCACCTCCCGTACCCCGAGGTGGAGTTCGATGTCATCACCGCCGAGAGTGGTGACTGCCACGATCGCTATGTGGTGCGCCTCAACGAGATCCGCCAGGCAGCCAGGATCGTGCTCCAAGCGGTGGACCAGATCCCATCCGGGCCGCTAGTGGCCAAGGTACCCCGGATCATCAAGGTTCCGAAAGGCCAGACCTACGTGCGTGGGGAGAACCCAAAGGGCGAGTTCGGCTACTACATCATCTCCGAGGGTGGCCAGAAGCCGTACCGGATAAAGATCCGGTCGACCTCTTTCTCCAACCTGTCGATCCTGCCCTGGATACTCGAGGGTCAGCTCATTCCCGACCTGGTCGCAGTCATGGGCAGCCTCGACTTCGTGCTCGGAGACGTGGATCGATGAGGAGAGTCACGAGTCGCGAGTCGCGAGTCGCGAGTCAGGAAGCAGGTTCTGGCGACTCGCGACTCGCGACTCGCGACTGCGGACCTCCGCAGGAGGCCGCGTGGATTTAACCACTGGCTTCTTCTGGCTCGACACCCTCATCAAGACCCTGGTTGCGGTTGGCCTTGTAATGGGCCTCGCCCTGCCTGTGATCTACGCCGAGCTGAAGATCATGGCCCACATGCAGAACCGCGTTGGTCCCTATTACGCCGGTGGACGGTGGGGGTGGGCGCAGCCGATCGCCGACGGGTTGAAGTTCGTGCAGAAGGAAGACCTGGTCCCGGCTGATGCCGACGCCGCCGTGTTCAAGGCCGCACCATACGTGGTGGTTATGGCGACGGTTGCCGTTTTCGTTGTGATCCCGTTTGGCCCAGACCTGGTGGCGCGCGACCTCGACCTCGGCGCGTTCTATCTGCTGGCAATCTCGTCGATCGGCACCCTCGGCGTGTTGATGGCGGGCTGGTCATCTGCCAACAAGTATTCGCTGATGGGCGGCCTGCGCGCCGCCGCCCAGCTCATCGCCTACGAGCTGCCGCTCCTGCTCGCCATCCTGGCCGTCGTCGTCCAGGCAGGGACGATGTCGCTCACCGGGATCGTCGAGGCGCAGGGTGAGCCCATCGTCGTCGGGCCGGTTTCGGTCAGCCTCCCGTTCATCCTCACCGGCCAGCTCGTCAGCTTCGTCATCTTCATGGTTGCCATGGTTGCTGAACTGTCACGGATCCCGTTCGACATGCCCTTTGCGGAATCGGAACTGACCATGGGGTACGTTACCGAGTACTCGTCGGTGCGCTTCTCTATGTTCTTCCTCGGCGAATACGCCTCGTTGATCGCACTCTCCCTGGTGGTGGCGACCCTGTTCCTCGGAGGTTATTACGTTCCCCTCGTTCCGGACGTCTGGCTCAACCTGGTTGGGCCCCTTGCCGTTTTCGGCAAGGCCGCTCTGATCGTGTTCTTTGTGCTGTGGATCCGCTCGACCTTTCCCCGGCTGCGCGAAGATCAGCTGCAAAACCTTGCATGGCGCTGGCTCATCCCGCTGGCGCTGGTCAACATCCTCGTCATCTCCTTTGTCAAGGTGGCCGTATGAGCTCCGACGACTCACCAAAAGACACCTCCAAGGACATCCGGTTCCCGTTCACCGGTCTGTTCAAGGGACTCGGTTTGACCGGTAAGTACCTGTTCAAGAAGCCGGCGACCGTGATGTACCCCGACGACAAGGAAATCCCGGTTCCGCGGGCCCGCGGTGTGATCGCCCTCGACACCGAGGCGTGCACGGTGTGCATGTTGTGCGCCCGCGAATGCCCCGATTGGTGTATCTACATCGAGGGGCACAAAGAGGAGCAGCAGCCGGAGGAGCCTGGAGGCAGGGTCAAGGTCCGCGCCGAGCTGGATCGCTTCGACATCGACTATGGGCTCTGCATGTATTGCGGCATCTGTGTTGATGTGTGCCCATTTGACGCGCTGTTCTGGAGCCCCGAGTACGAGTACAGCGAGCACGAGGTCGTCGATCTGCTGCACGACAAGGGTCGATTGACCGACTGGCTCGCCACCGTCCCCGACCCGCCCCCACTGGAGCCGTCATGACGATCGGCGATTGGCTGACAGAGGCGGCTAACTGGGTGTTCCTGTTCCTCGCCGTCCCAACCCTTGTGGCGTCGTTGATGGTGGTGACGTCCAGAAACGTCGTACGCGCCGTGCTCTACCTCGTGATCACACTCGGCGGATCGGCGGCATTGTTTCTCATGCTCGGAGCCGAGTTCGTCGGCTGGACGATCGTGCTCGTCTACATCGGGGCAGTCATCATCCTCTTCCTCATCGGCATCATGATCACCCGTGCGCCGCTGACCAAGAGCGTCGACCTCAGCCACCCGATCAGCGCCAGGGCACCGGCTGCGCTGCTGTCGGCGCTGCTGTTTGGTGTGGTGGGGTGGGCGGTTGTCGAGTCGTTTGGCTCCGAAACCATCCCGTTTCCCGAGGAAGCAACAAGAACGGGGGAGATCGGCGTGTCGATCTTCACCACATGGGTGATCCCCTTTGAAGTCGTGTCCTTTGTGCTCCTCGCCGCCTTGATCGGTGGCATCGTCCTCGCCCGCAGGGATGAGGCGCCGGCGGAGCAGCAACGATGACCATCGTCCAGTGGATCCTGCTCGGAGCGGCGATGTTCTCCGTCGGCCTGTACGGCGTGTTGACCAGGCGCAACGCGGTGCTGGTCCTGGCCTCGGTCGAGATCATGCTGGCCGCGGTCAACATCAACCTCGTCGCTTTTGACACCTACCTGGCCGACCCCGAGTTCACCGGCCAGATCCTGGCTCTGTTCGTCATCGCCCTTGCCGCCGCCGAGGTCGGGATCGGGATCGCCATCATCTTGATGATCTTCAGGAACCGCCACTCCGCCGAGGTCGACGAGCTCAACCTGATGAAGTACTGATGTCGACCTCACTCGCAGAGCTCAGCAGGGTCGCCGTATTCCTCCAGGAACACGCTGAGGAGGTCCAAGCCGGCGATGGTGGAGGGCTGGCCGCCTATGCGTGGCTGATCCCCGTTGTCCCCATGGTCGTTGCCTTCCTGATCCTGTTCTTTGGCAAGTACTCGCCGTGGAAGGGATGGGGCATGGCCACTGCCGCCCTCGGCTTCGTGGCCGTCTACGGGGCGGTGCTGGCTGTTGCCAACCTGAGGGACGGCATCGTCGCCGAGTTTTCGGTCAACGTCGGCGACATCGGCACCTTTGCCATCGAATGGGGTTGGGTCGTCGACGGGTTGTCGATCCTGATGTTCTTCCTCGTTGGCGTCGTCGGCTTCCTCGTCTTCGTCTACGCAAAGGGGTACATGAGGGGCGACGCCCGGTACACGTGGTTCTTCGCCTCGTTCACTCTGTTCGCCGGTGGCATGCTCGTGTTGGTCTCTGCTCCCAACTTCATCCAGCTCATCGTCGGCTGGGAGCTCGTTGGAGTTTCCTCCTACTTGCTCATCGGGCACTACTGGGAGGACATGGACAACATCGACGCCGCCAACAAGGCGTTCATGACCAACAAGGTGGCAGACGCCGCCCTCTTCATCGGGGCGATCATCATGTCGCTGTCCGCGGGATCGTTCCAGTTCAGCGAGATCTTCACCAGGATGATCGGCGGGGAGACCACGCTGGCCCAGTTCGGCTTCTGGGCCGGGTTGGCGATCTTTATCGGCGCCATGGGCAAGAGCGCCCAGTTCCCCCTCCATGTATGGCTTCCCGATGCCATGGCAGGACCTACCCCGGTATCGGCGCTCATGCATGCAGCGACCATGGTCACCGCCGGTGTGTATCTGATCGCCAGACTGTTCCCGTTCTATCAGCTCCCCGACTTCTCCGGGTCGCTGAACACCATCATCGTCATCATCGGCGCAATCACCCTGTTGTTCATGGGGCTGCTCGCCATCGTTCAGGACGACATAAAGCGGGTGCTTGCCTACTCGACGGTCAGCCAGCTCGGCTACATGGTTGCCGCCCTCGGCGTCGGTGCGTACACCGCGGGGCTCTTCCACCTCTTTACCCATGCGTTCTTCAAGTCCCTGCTCTTCCTCGGCGCCGGATCGATCATCCACGCCGTGCACTCCAACAACATGTCGGACATGGGAGGCCTGCGCAAGTACATGCCGGTAACCTTCTGGACCTTCCTCGTCGGGACCGCGGCCCTAGTCGGCATCTTTCCTTTTGCAGGCTTCTGGTCAAAGGACGCGATCATTTCCTCGGCCTATTTCAACGCAACCAACGACCCGGAGTTTGCCGCGTGGTTCATGGTCGTGCTGTCGATCCTTGGCGCGTTCATCACCGCCTTCTATATGGCGAGAGTGGTGTCCCTGACCTTCTTTGGTACCTACCTCGGCAATGCCAAGCCGCATGAATCACCGGCGATCATGGCCGTCCCGTTGGTGGTGCTTGCCGTGGGAGCCGCCACCACAGGTCTGCTGAACATTCCAGGCCTCACCGCGGTGTTCACCGACTGGGTGACCACGAGGGCCTTCCCGATCGTGGAGCACCATTTCTCTCAGCCGGAATACCTTCTCATCGCCATCATCACGCCCGTGGTTCTGCTCGGGCTGTTCATCGGCTGGCGACTGTTCGGACCAAGCGCGGAGCTCCACCACACAGGCACCAGCGGAGAGGCGGCCGACGTGTCCGCCCCGGAGCGGACCGTCGCCGTGGAGCGCGACACGTTCCGGATCCCGGCGCTGTACCCGGTGTTGGAGAACAAGTACTACATCGACGACTTGTACATGAACGGGATCGTCCGCCCCACGATGGGCCCGATTGCCGCTGCCACTCTCTGGGTCGATATGAACGTGGTCGACGCGGTCCCCAACCTCGCCGCCGGTGTCGCCAAACAAGCTGCCGCCTCGGTGGCGGTCATCGACGACAACGCCGTCGACGGTGTGTACAACCTGGCGGGCGCCAGCACCGGGGCGACCGGCAGCTTCCTCAGACAGTTCTTCCCTGGTCGGGTCCAACAATACGTGGCGTTGAGTTTCGCCGGCGTGGTGATCTTTGCCGCGCTGTTCGTCATCTTCTAGGAGGAGCGGTACATGCAAGAGTTGTTCGATAGCGGCTGGGGTTTGACCCTCATCGTGTTCCTGCCGCTCGTCGGTGCCCTGGTGCTGGCGTTGATCCCGCGCCGATTCGAAGCGGGCATCAAGTGGACGGCTCTCGTCACCACCGGGGTGACGCTGGTCCTGGCAGGGATCATGGTGTCGCTGTTCGACTTCAGCGCCACCCAGGAGTTCCAGTTCGGCGTCGACGTGGAGTGGATCGCGACTATCAACGCCAACTTCCACATTGCGGTCGACGGTATCTCGCTGCCGCTGGTCGTGCTGTCCACGCTGATTATGTTCCTCAGCGTCATCTACTCGTGGGATCACTGGCCGGAGCCGCACAACCCGAAGCTGTTGATGGTGCTGGCCATGATCCTCGCTACCGGAATGGCCGGGACCTTCGTCGCCCTCGACCTGATCCTGTTCTTTGTGTTCTTCGAGGTCGTGCTGCTGCCGATGTACTTCATGATCGGCATCTGGGGCGACACCGGGATTCGCAAAGTGCCTGTGGTGAATTGGGAGATCGAGATGCGTCTCTACGCCTCGATCAAGTTCTTCCTATTCACCCTTGCCGGGTCGGCGTTCATGCTTCTCGGGTTCCTCGCCCTGTACTTCGCCTCCGGTGACCACGGCGAGCGGACCTTTGACATCCTCGAGCTCACCGCGCTCGGAACCGCCGGCGCCTTCGTCGGCACGTTCGCCTTCTGGGTGTTCGCAGCCCTCTTCGCCGGGTTCGCGGTCAAGGTGCCGATGTGGCCGCTGCACACGTGGCTGCCGGATGCCCACACCGCGGCTCCCACCATCGGCTCGGTCATCCTGGCGGCGGTCCTTCTGAAACTCGGCACCTACGCCTTCATCCGGATCGCCATCCCGATCCTGCCTGATGAGGCACGGAACTGGGCCTGGTTTATCGGCGTGCTCGCAGTAATCGGCATCATCTACGGCTCGCTTGCGTGTCTCGCCCAGAGCGACGTCAAACGGCTCATCGCCTACTCGTCGGTCGGCCATATGGGGTTCGTGATGCTCGGGATCGCCACCCTGACCGCCATCGGGATCAACGCCGCCATCATCGGCATGGTCGCCCACGGTCTGATCACCGGTCTGCTGTTCTTCCTCGCCGGGTCGATGGCACACCGCTACCACACAAGAGAGATGCCACGGATGGGCGGGCAGATGACGCTGATGCCGCAAATGGGTGTGCTGCTGGGCCTGGCGGCGATGGCGTCGCTCGGGCTCCCCGCGCTCGCCGGGTTCTGGGGCGAGTTCATGTCGCTGATGGCGTCGTTCAACCCGCTGCCCGGCCTCAGCAACACTCTGTTCCGCACCCTGATGGTGATCGCCGCCGTCGGTACGGTGCTGACCGCCGGCTACATGTTGTGGATGCTGCGCAGTATCAACTTCGGGAAGCCCTCTGGTGAGTGGGTGAGCGCCCAGCTGAAAGATGTAGACACCTACGAGTGGATCGCCTGGGCGCCGCTGGTCATCTTCATCATCGCCATCGGCCTGTACCCGAAGATCGTCTTCGGGGCCACCAACGACGCCGTCATCAACCTGGTAGCGAGTGCTTTCGGAGGCGGATGAGTTGATCGACTACCACGCCCTACTCCCGGAGATCATCCTGGCGGTGACGGTGCTCGCTGTCCTCGCCACCGACTTGGTGACAAAGGACAAGTACTACGTGGCGGTCGTCGGCATGGCCGGGTTGTTTGCGACCATGATTCCGCTGCTAACGCTGGCGTTGTGCGACGACCTGGCCGGGTGTTCGGGAGAGCTGCCGAGGGTGCTGTTCGGTGGCACGTACGTGGTCGATCAGTACGCGCTGGTGCTCAAGGCGGTGTTCGTCTTCGCCGCGTTCATTGCCCTGCTGTTGGCGGTCGCCTATCTCGAGTCCGACCGCTACTACGAGGGCGAGTTCTATTTTCTGCTGCTGGCCGCTGCCCTCGGCGGGGTGGTGATGAGCTCGTCACGCGACTTCGTGACGCTGATCGTCGCCCTCGAGTTGGTCTCCGGTCCCGGCTTCCTCCTCGCCGGCTGGCGCAAGGGCGACGAACGGTCCAACGAGGCCGCGCTCAAGTTCTTCGTCATCGGAGTCACCGGTTTGGCGCTGCTGCTGATGGGCGTGAGCCTGATCTATGGCATCACCGGCACCCAGCTGTTCGCCGAGCTGGCGACAACGCCGCAGGCGATCCTGGATGAGCCGGTGTTCGCCCTCGGCGTGCTGTTCGTGCTGCTCGGCTTCACTTTCAAGATTTCGGCGGTCCCCTTCCACGTGTGGACGCCTGACGTATATGAGGGGGCTCCGACGCCGGTGAGCGCCTGGCTCTCCGTTGGCTCAAAGACGGCGGGTTTCGTCGGGCTGCTGACCGTTTGCTACCTCGCCTTCCCGCAGGTGTCCAACCTGTGGGGCCCGGCGCTCTGGCTGGCGGCGATCTTGTCGATGACCGTAGGCAACTTCGTTGCGATCCAGCAGACCAACGTGGTTCGCCTGCTGGGCTACTCGTCGATCGCCCAGGCAGGGTTCATTCTTGCCCCGTTCGGAGCCGCTGCCGCCGCTGGTGCCGACCTGCAACAGGCGTTCGCCGCCAGCGTGACCTATCTCGTCATCTATGCGGTGATGAACCTCGGTGCCTTCGGAGTCGTGATCGCGGTCGCCGCCCGGTTGAAGACTTATGAGCTCGCCGATTGGTCCGGCATGTACCGGTGGTCGGCGGGGCTGGCGATCCTGGTCGGCGCCTTCTTCCTGTCGCTTGCCGGGATCCCGCCGCTTGCCGGGTGGTTCGCCAAGGTGGCCATGTTCTCGGCAACGATCGCCGTCGGCGACGCGTGGGGGTACTCGATCGCCGTCGTTGCCGCGGTGAACACGGTGGTGGCGCTTGTGTACTACACCAAGGTGGTCAAGACCGCATTCTTCGACCCTGTGCCCGACACCATCGACCTGGCCGCCCTGGAGGGTATGGATGTTGCCCCGCCGATGCAGCTTGCCCTCGGCATAACCGCCGTTCTCGTCCTCGTGCTCGGTGTCTTCCCCGGCCTGGTCTCCACCCTCGCCCAGTACTCATCAGAGGTAGTCACCGCCGTCGGCTTGTAGGCCGATTGCGCGAACCCAGCCCCAACCGTTCTTGCGTAGGAAACCGCAGATAGGTGCGGTTTCCTACGCAGGAAGCACCACGGCGTACGCTTCGGCCCGTGCTCGCCGCCAAGCTCCGCGCTCGGATCGCCGCCGATGGTCCCATGCCCTTCGAGCAGTACATGGCCGCCTGCCTGTACGACCCGGACGAGGGCTTTTTCAGCACGGGCCCGCTCCGTTCGGTGAAGGAGGGCGATTTTCTCACCAGTCCCGAGGTCAGCCCATGGTTCGGCCGAACCCTGGGGAAGTTCATCGAGTCGCAAGCCGCAAGTCACAAGTCGCACCACCCGTTCCTGGTGGTCGACGTCGGCGCCGGGTCGGGCTCGTTGCTGAAGCCGTTGATGGAGACCCTTGCATCCCCATCAGACGACCTGTTGCCTCCCCCTCAGGGGGAGGTGCGGGAGTCAGGCCCGCAGGGCCGTGAGGGGGGCTACTCCTTCGATGCTGTCGAAGCCTCGCCGGCCGCGCGACAAGCCCTGGGGAGGCTCCTGGACCCGGATCACGTGCACGAGACGATCGACGATCTCCCCAAGTGATTCGACGGAGTCATCATCGCCAATGAGCTGCTGGACAATTTCCCTGTGTCCCTCGCCGTCCGAAGCGCTGACGGATGGGTGGAGCGGTGGGTAGGAGCCACCGACAGGGCCTTCGAGCTCGTGACCGCGGAGGCGCGACCTGAGGTGGTGGCGTGGTGCCACGCCTACGCCGGGAAGGTGCAGGAAGGTGGGATGGTCGAGGTCGAGCTAGCGGCGACGGATTGGGTCAGCGCAATCCTCGATCGCCTGGAACGGGGTGCCCTAGTCGTTGTTGACTACGGCGGGACCGCCGAGGAGTTGGAACCGAGGCGCACCCAGGGCACGCTGCGCACCTATCAGCGTCACCACCTCGGCCCGGATCCGCTGCTCGAACCTGGAGCGACCGACGTCACCGTCGACGTCAACTTCACCGCATTGATCGCCGCCGCCGAGGCAGCGGGAGCTTCGGTCGACCTCTCTCGTCAGGACGACTTTCTCGCCGGTCTCGGGCTAGGCGACGTGGTCAAGGACCTCCGTCACCGCGAGCTCGACCTGGCCAGAGGCGACGATGCGGTGGCGCGATTGAAGGTCCGTTCCGAGGCCACCGACGCCCGCACCCTGCTCCACCCCCGCGGCCTCGGCGACTTTCGCGTCATGGTGGCCCGAAAGTAGGAAAACTAAACCAGTTGACAAGGAGGGGGCACCACGGGGTGCCCCCTCCTTCAATGGGGGGCTCCCCCGTTCGCGGGCGCCGAGAACCCCCCGTGAACATCTTCCGCTGACCGGTACCCTTAGCCCCATGGCCAACAATGCCAAGACCGTCGCGCTGCTCGCCCTGCTTGGCGGCATCTTTGT
>CAXMPL010000022.1:0-2518 GCA_964195125.1 uncultured Kiloniellales bacterium
AACACGAAATACAAGTGCCACGGCTCGACTCATGAACCTCGACATACCTACGGCGAACCGGTCGCGATACGGAGCGTTCAGCACCGAGACCCCGCCGGTCGGCTCATTCGGTTCCACTGTGGGCACAGTAACTCCTTCCCCAGTCGGCAGACACCCCGCACCCAGCGGCATATCGACGCTCGCTTCGCCGCGCATCTGTCACCGATTCGGCGCGTTCCTCCTCCCCCCGATCACCGATCTGGGGGTATTGCTGGCTTTGTTGACCGGACCGGCGCGGCTACGTGTTGCAATCTGGCGCGCCCAGTAGGCGACACCGTGATTGCGGGCTGCAACCGATGCTCGGCGGGGTGCGACTTCCGTGATCGATGCGACGTAGGCTCAATGCCGAACGGCAGGCAATCGGAAGGAGTGCGTTATGGAGAGTCGAGCATCAGCCACATGGGAAGGAGATCTGCTGGGAGGTAGTGGGAATACCACCCTCCTGAGTGGAGTCGCCGGGCCATTGCCGGTGACCTGGGCGAGCCGCACCGAGGCAGCAAGAGGCAAGACCAGCCCCGAGGAGCTCATCGCGGCCGCCCACGCTGCCTGCTATTCGATGGCGTTCTCCAACGGTCTCGCTAGCGGAGGACACCCCCCGACTCGCCTCGACACCAATGCGGTCGCGACCTTCGAACAGCTCGATGTTGGCTGGAGGCTGACCAAAATGGCGCTGAGTGTGCGAGGCGAGGTTCCTGGCATCACCGCGGACTCGTTCCAGGAGGCTGCAAACGAGGCGAAGGACGGCTGTCCCGTATCCAACGCTCTCGCGGGCAACGTCGAGATCAGCCTTACGGCGACACTGCTCTGATGTCCGTTTAATCGTCGTACGTGTCTACGTACTCATCGAGTGTGACCAAGCACGTGCGACGGCACGATGACGGTTCCGCTCGTCATGCGGTGGGTACCCCGGACCATTGCTCGATCTCGGCTGCGAGGTCGAGGTGTTCCACGACTGCCTGGTTTTCATATTCTCCCCAGGCGTCACGGGGCAGAAGCCACATCACCTCGAACTCGTTGCCGTCTGGATCGAGCCCGTACACGCTCTTGGTGGCGCCATGCGAAGACTCGCCGGTCAGGGCACCGGCCTCGAGGAGCCTGGCCCTGGCGTCGGCCAGATCGTCGACCGTGTCGACCTGCCAGGCGAGGTGGTACAGGCCAATGCTGCCCTGGGTTTTGGGTGAGGCGGCAGGGCCCAGCCCAAACAATCCCAGATCGTGGTGATTATCGGATCCGGCTATCCGTAGGAACGCCGCGTTGGCCCGCGGCTCTCTGGCGATCACTTCGAAGCCGAACACCTCGGTGTAGAAAGCGAGTGCTCGTTCCAGGTCGCCGACGAACAAGACGGCGTGGTTGAGACGGGTGACCTTCATCGTTCCTCCCTTGGTTGCCCAAGACACGGTGGCCGGCAGGCGTGTCCACTCTATCGACCGCCGAATCTGTGCTGCACGGCCGCACCGCGAACTTCGATCCGGGGTGCGGATATTCCGATACCCTGCGTAAAGGGCGAGGAGGATCCTGTGCAGGCGATTGTGGTCAGCGAGCAGGGAGGGCCCGACGCCCTCGTTGCCACCGAGGTTCCCGACCCCGTACCGGAGCCGGGCGAGGTCGTAATACGGGTCGACTACGCGGGAGTCAACTTCGTCGACACGTACAAGCGCCGCGGCCTGTATCCAATGGAGATGCCGTTCATCCCTGGCGAGGAAGGCTGTGGTGAGGTGGCTGCGGTCGGCGAAGGGGTTGTCGAGCTCGCCATTGGCGACCGGGTCGCTTGGTCCCGCGTGACCGGCGCTTATGCAGAGCTGGCCGCTATTCCCTCCGATCGGGTCCTCGCCGTACCCGAGGGGGTGTCGTCGGATGTGGCTGCTGCCGTCCTGCTGCAGGGGATGACCGCCCACTATCTGGTGCACGACGCGTATCCGCTCCGGGCAGGTGACCGGTGCCTGATCCATGCCGGTGCCGGTGGCGTCGGTCGCCTGCTCATCCAGATGGCGAAGCAAGCCGGAGCAGAGGTATTCACCACGGTAGGGAGTGACGAGAAGGTGGATGTTGCGCGCGCCGCCGGGGCCGACCACGTGATCGACTATCAGCAGGTGGATTTCCGCCCCGCCGTCGAGGCTATTGGCGGATCCCGGCCCCTCACCGTGGTGTACGACGGCGTCGGAGGCACCACCTTCGACGACGGGCTGGCCCTGCTCAAGCCACGCGGGATGATGGTCTTGTTCGGTGGCGCCTCCGGACCGGTTTCTCCCGTTGATCCCCTCCGTTTGATGCGAGAGGGATCGCTGTATCTCACCCGACCCACCATGGGCGACTACATCGCGGGGCGGGACGACCTGACACGCCGTGCCGACGCCGTCTTCACCGCCGTCGCCTCCGGCGACCTCGCCGTGCTGATTGGGGCCCGCTACCCCCTCGCCGATGCAGGCGATGCCCACCGCGCTCTGGAATCAAGAAAGACGGTGGGAAAGATCCTGCTCAC
>CAXMPL010000023.1:0-4325 GCA_964195125.1 uncultured Kiloniellales bacterium
GCGGAGTTTGGACCTGGGCGGTTACCCGCTCGTTACGGCCATCTCAACAAGCTCCAAAATGACTAGCCCTCTACGGCGCATCTCCCGGTGGTGGACGCGTCCGGGCATCCCCCACAAGCGATACCATCGCACACGCAAGCCCTAAGGAGGGCGAGAGACCGGATCCTCCTGCGGAGCGCCATTTTTCCCGCTCTTGCCGCGTTCGGCGGCGGGCCACTCAGGCCACGGCTCCGCAAATGGCATTGCCACAGAGACCGGAACCTCCTACGGAGCCTCTACTTTTCCCGCTCTTGCCGCCTTCGGCGGCGGGCCACTCAGGCCACGGCTCCGCAAACGGCATTGCCACAGAGACCGGAACCTCCTACGGAGCCTCTAGCCCTCAGAGCGCGGAGTAGGAACCAGGGCCGAAGGAGCTCGCGGGCCCGCCTGGCTCCGGCCGCACCGGGACATACACTTGGGTCATGGCCGGGCGCAGAACCAACCTGGCGTTGGCTGCCCTTCTCGGGATCGCAGCAGCCACAGGAGTGGTTGCATTCGGCATCGGGACCGAGTGGGTCCGGCCGATCCTTGTCGTCCATGGAGTAGCGGCCGTCGCCATCGTCCTCCTCGCACCGTGGAAGACCATCATCGCCAGGCGCGGCCTCAAGCGGCAGCGCGACGGCAGCCCGCTCTCCATCCTCCTTGCGGGTCTCGTGGTCACCACCCTGATATCCGGCGTCGCCCACTCGGTGTTCAAGGTGACATCTGTTGGTCCACTCGAGATCATGCAGGTCCATGTCGGTGCTGCCGTCGGTGCCATTTTCGCCGCCGTAGCTCATGTCTGGCAGCGACCGCAGCGACTTCGCGTATCTGATCTGAGCCGCCGAAACTTCCTCCGTACCTGGGCTTTGGCTGCCACAGCCGTGCTCGGCTATTTCGCCGTCGAGGCTATCGCCGGTGCGACCGGCGTCCCCGGGGGAAAGCGCCGATTCACGGGATCACACGAGCAGGGGTCCGGCGATCCCTCTGCCATGCCGGTGACCTCGTGGCTTAACGACACACCACCCGTCCTTGGTCCGGAGCATCTTCTCCTGGTGACATCGCCGACCGGAACGCAGCAGCTGACACTGGAAGAGCTCGCCGCGTTCGATGATCGCGTCACGGCCACGCTGGACTGCACCGGCGGCTGGTACGCAACACAGGAATGGACTGGGGTTCGTCTCGACCGATTGATCGGAGCGACCGGGTCGAGCGTCCGGGTGGTGTCGGCCACCGGCTACGAACGACGGTTTCCGATGGCTGATGTCGGCGACCTCCTGCTCGCCACCAACGTCGGCGGCAAGCCGCTGTCGGTAGGCCACGGCGCACCCCTGCGACTAGTGGCACCGGGACGCCGCGGTTTTTGGTGGGTGAAGTGGGTCCGCGAGATCGTCATCGACGATCGACCCGCCTGGTGGCAACCGCCGTTCCCGCTCACCTAAGACGAGGCATCCCGGCAGTGTTGGAACAGCGTTCCGCCCAACAGGCCTGGGTAGCATCAGCCGGAGCCGACAAGGAGTGAGATGGCAACTTACGACCTGATCATCAAAGGCAGCAACGTGGTACGCCCCAACCTCACCACGGTTGATCGGCTCGATATAGGGATAACGGACGGGAAGGTAGCCGCCGTCGAGTCGGACCTCGATGCTGGTGATGCTGAAGCCGTCGTCGATGCGGCAGGCCTCCTCGCCTTCCCGGGAGCGGTCGACGCCCACTGCCACTGGGGGATCTACAACCCGCTCGCCGAGGATGCCGCCACCGAGAGCCGCGCCGCCGCCCAGGGCGGCGTGACTACCGCCATCACCTATTTCCGCACCGGGCAGTACTACCTCAACAAAGGCGGCCCCTACGAAGAGTTCTTTCCCGAAGTGCTCGCTACCGCCGACGGCCGAGCTCACGTCGATTACAGCTTTCACCTCGCTCCGATGCAGCGCGGCCATATCGACGAGATCCCGCTGATCATCGAGCGCTTCGGAGTGACCTCTTTCAAGGTGTTCATGTTCTACGGCGGGCATGGGCTACACGGCAAGTCGGACGACCAGGCCTCATTCTTGATGACGCCCCCCGGGGAGCGATACGACTACGCCCATTTCGAGTTCGTGATGCGAGGTATCCAGAATGCCAGGGAGAAGTTCCCTGAGATCGCCGACTACATCTCGCTCAGCCTGCACTGCGAAACCGCAGAGATCATGACCGCCTACACCGAGATGATCGAGGCGGATTCCGACCTCGATGGCCTGGCCGCCTACTCGGCGGCGCGACCGCCTCACTCAGAAGGCCTGGCAATCGCCATCGCCGCCTATCTCGCCCACGCCACCGGGTTGGGCAATATCAACCTGCTCCACCTGTCGTCTGCGATGGCGGTGGAGTCGGCCCGACTGACGGCACAGACCTACCCCCACATCGACATCAAACGAGAGGTGACCATCGGTCATCTGCTCACCGACTTTGGCACCACCGCCGGCCTATACGGGAAGGTCAACCCGCCGCTGCGGGCGAGGGACGATGTCGAGGCGCTGTGGGATGCCGTGGTTGCCGGCGAGATCGACTGGGTAGTTTCCGACCACGCCTGCTGCAAGCCGGAGACCAAGCTCGGTGAGGACCCGGACGATGTGTGGCAGGCGAAGTCCGGGTTTGGCGGCACCGAGTACCTGTTTGGCGGAGTCTTCAGCGAAGGAACCAAACGCGGCCTGACACCCAACCGGATCGCCGAGCTGATCTCCTGGAACCCGTCGCGACGGTTCGGGCTGCTCGCCAAGGGAGACATCGGCCCGGGTTTCGACGCCGATATTGCCCTCCTCGATCCCAACCACGAGTGGGTGGTTCACGCCGCCGACTCAGAGTCGACCCAGGGCTATTCGCCGATGGAGGGCACCGAGCTCACCGGCAAGGTGAAGCACGTATTCCTGCGGGGATCCCAGATCCTCGAAAACGGTGCGGTCGTCGGGCCCGCGGACGGACGGTACCTGGCCCGCCCGTACCGCTGATCGCCCCTCAGTCTTCCCAGCCGAGCCTGCGTGACAGCTCCTTGGTCGCCTTCAGCAGCACCGGGGCGATCTCGTCGACCTCGCCGCGGAACCGTTCCACCGGCCCGCAGACGCTGATTACTGCCACCGCCTCGTTTTCATGGTCGAAGACCGGAGCCGCGATCGAGCCTGCCCCCTCCATGCGCTCCCCGAAGGAGGCGGCGTAGCCTTGTTTGCGGATGACGACGAGGTCCTGGCGAAGCCGCACCGGATCGGTGATCGTGTTGTTGCCGAGCGACTCCAACGGCCGATCGAGGTACTCGTCGGCTCGTTCCTTGGGGAGATGAGCGAGGAACGCCTTGGACGACCCTCCGGCGTGGAGCGGATAGGGGTGGCCGAGTTGCACGATCATCTTCACCTCGCGCGGCGGCGTGACCTGGTCCACATACATGCGCACGTCGCCGCGACGGATCGAAAGCGTGGCGGTCTCGTTGGTCAGGTCGCACAGCTCGCGGAGCACCGATCTCGCCGCATCCCGCACGTCGATCTGCTGGAGATAGGTGAGCCCCAGCGCAAGCGATGCCGGTCCAAGCGAGTAGCGTCTGCTGTCTTCGTCCACATCGACGAAGCCCCGAGCCCGCAACGAGGCGAGGATGCGATGCACCACCGCCTTGGACAGCCCAAGCCGTTCCGAGAGCTCGGTGACGCCGGCCGTTGCGCCGTCGAGCTCGGTGAAGGCGTTGAGCACGTCGGCGGCGCGCTCGACGGCGCCGATCGTTTGGGGCTTTGCTGCTGCCACTTCCACCTCGATGACAGTTTATGCAACAGCGTTCCACTCAGTGGAACTCACTACGCTGAACGCCGGCATCGACGCAGGAGCACCACATGGCACCACCACGGGTCAAGGCGATCCTCGGCTACGACATCGCTGACGGGATATCGGTCGAGGAATACGATCGGTGGCTGTGGGACGTCCACTATCCCGACCTCCTGACCAATCCATACCTGGATCGCGTCGTCTTGAACACCGTGGTGCGTCCGATCACCACCACAAGCGCCGGCACCGCCGCGGCCGGCGACACCGACCCGTTCCAGCGCATCGCCGAGTTGCATTTCGCCGACCACGATGCCTACGAGAACTACTTGCGCTGGTTCAAGGAGCACCCGATCCCGGTAGAGCGAAGCCCGCAGGGGCGTTCTGCCTTCCACTTCTACGTGCTGTGCGATGCCAGGGAGGCAACCCGACCCTCAGGCTGAGGGTTCGCCTCCTCAGGCGGTGGGGAGTTGGATCAAACCGCCATTGCCCTCGTCGAGCGAACCAAGGCCGCGCTCGCGGACGAT